>NZ_JBHVDX010000195.1:0-19918 GCF_042802555.1 Streptomyces sp. NPDC057474
CGGCAGGCACACTCAATCCACCGTCCGTGAAGCGGCCGCTTCGATGCCTGATGCCCGCAGCTTCCGCGCCAGGAGCTCCATCTCGGGCAGGGTCCCTGAGTATTGCCCGGTCAAGACCTGCTCCAGCACGGTCCGGACGCCGTCCAGGCCGATGCCGAGTTCCGCCCGCAGCACCCGCATGATGGCGGCGTTCCTCGTCGGCGGGGCTACCCGCAACCTTGCCCGCCCGTGCTCGGAGAGCAGTCGGCCACGCAGTTCCTCCGGCAGGTCACCGCCACACACAGCCACGGCAAACCCGCAGGCCGGACACGTCGACTCAACATCCCACCGCAGTGCCTCGCCCACCAGCGCCTGAACACCGCACCACTCCGCCTTGGCACCGCACCCCTGGCACACAGCGGAGTACCTGATGGACTCAGTCAAGATCGACTTTTCCATAATCCCACCCCTCAAGAGGAGAGGTTAGACGGCAGGCGGCGAACGTCTTTCCGGGGCGCCAGATGTCCCCTGACACTCGAGCCAGCGGTCCAGGCCGCGCTGGTCCATGCGCTGACACTATCTCTCGTGAACATTCCGAGGCCCAGTGATCACCAACTGACGCCCAAACCGGCAGACAAACGCTGCTGCTGAACATGAACAAAGCCAGCACAAGCCGCCTCAGCGCCGCACCGCTGTTGCGGCAGATGTCGCGTCTATCTGTTGCGCTAGGTGTTGCGATGAATGTTGCGCGAGCCTTTCCAGTGTCCTGGAGTTCGCCCAGCTCACCGCGGGCGTTCGGGTGGTCGGGGTGCTGACATCCCGGTTGCGGCCGTTTTGCTCATGTCCCTGGCTGGAGTTGTGGAGTGGGAGGGCGGGATGGGCGGCGCGGACGCAGCCGGGGATCGGGGCGCGCTCGCTCGTGTTGCGCGTCGGCGGGGCCTCCGCGCCGTGCCGCCGTCAGTGCGGCGGTGACGTCAGGCGGGTGACGTCGGGCGGGTGAAGTCAGGCGGGTCAGGTGGGTGACGTCAGGCGGGTGACGCGGTGGGGGAGAGGCCGGGGCGGGTGCGGTGCCAGCGTGCGGGGTGTCGCCACCGGCCAGAGGCGTCGCGGGCGACGTCGACCTCCACCACCAGCTCCGGTTCCACCAGCGTGACCACCAGTTTTTTCCTGGCTGCCCCACCCGGCGGAGAACGACCAGCTTGTCCACGGATGCCCGCGCCGTCCCGGAGCGAGCAGGCCGGTGACCGCAGCACCTGCCGCCCGGGCGAGGGTGGTGGTGCGGCCTACGTACTGAAGGTGGCCTTCGGTGTCGTACTGCCGAGCAGCAGCGTGCGGGGAGCGGCCAGAGGGCCGGTGACCGCGCCGACGATCGCCTCGCTCGTCTCGCGGACCTTGTATTTCTGCCAGCCCCTCACCGAGGGCTGGTGGAGGTCGGCCAGCCTCTTGAAGACCACGCCCTCCGCAGCGCGGGCCGCTGACCAAGCGGCGGCCCGCCGGGGCTGGCAATGGGGTCGAAGCCGCGGAGCAGGTGCGGCTTGCGTCAGTCGTCCGTGGGCGGCCCTATGTGGAGCGACCAGCGCCCCGCGAATTCGTCCAGGTCGATCCGCAACGGCTTGCATTCGAATGAGAACGATGGGAACACGCTCTCCATGACGAACTCCAATGACGAAACGCAGACGTCCCACACACCGGGTTCCCAGCCGAGCGTCCACCCGGGTTCCGACGAACCGCAGACGATCACGGCGCCGACACCGCCCGTCGCGTGGAGCAGTGGCGCTCCGGACCAAGCCGACCTGGCCGACGAAGAGGACGAGTCGGAACGGCCCCGCACTCGCGAAGAATCGAAGACTACGCCCCAGGGCGACTGAGCCCCCCCGCTGGGGATGCGCTGGAAACCAGCAGCATGCGCCGAAGGGAAGAGCTGGCTGGCCAGCGCTGGAATTCAGCAGCCGTCGACAGCCTTGCCGACGCGCTGATCTGGGGTGTTGCCCTCACCGCGTTGGTCGCGACGCTGGCACTGCCCGCGTTGCCGCCCGCGTGGGCGGCCTGGGCGATGCGCTCCACCAGCGTCGTGCAGAGATCCGCGGCTTCGTCTTCCTCGATGTCGTCGGCAGGGAACCCGGCCCCGTACGTCCTGGCGGACCTCCTGCCCCCTGTGGAGAGCAAACGTCAGGAATGCGGACTGTTCACGTCCCACGGACCTCGAAGCCCCCGGGCGGGCCACCGGCGTCCCCTGGCCCAGGCCCGGACGCCACAGGTCCCGGGGGGAGAAGGCAACTCTCAGGGCCCGTGACGTGTGGAGGCGGGCTGTTCGACGACGGCCCTGCGCCGATACGCAGGGCGACGGTGGAAAACCAGCGGAAGGGGCTATGCCGCGTGCCAGCCTGCACTCGTGCTTTCGTTCAGATAAACCCCTCCACCTATACCGGCCCAGTACGACCGTTTGGTGCGGGAGGCATCCCAGAACTCGCAGCAGGCTAAGCCTGACCAGCACGTCGTGTCCCGGGTGCTCCTTGACCAGTTCGCCGAGCCGGTTAACTCCAAGGGCGAGCGCCTGGTCAGCAGCCTCAACCGCGCGTACATACACGCCAAGCCGACGAAGCGGGGTCCGGCAGGCTGCGGGAAGTTCCGGCACTTCGTGCGCTACGCCTCCGACTCCACCGAGGCCGCCTGGATGGCCACGGAAACCCTGCTGCGCGAGGCACTCGACGCAGCGGACAAAGGGCACGTTCTTCGACCGGAGGCAGCACTCCGACACGGTCCGCGACGCGATCGTGCTGCACCTGGTGCGGAGCATCCCGCGCTGATCGTGTCCGACGAGACGTGGCGTGATCGCCACGCCGCGCACATCGACCATTTGGCGACGACCGAGTGAATCGGCCCCGGTCTCCTGGCCCCATTTGGCGATCTATCCCGAGCCGCGTCGACCGGGACTTCTGGCCCCACCTCAAGGCCATTTGAGCAGCCCACCGGGTGGGGGCCACTTCTCCGGGACATCGGACTTCGGATCAAGGGGCTGGGGTCAGCAAAGTCGGTCCGTTGGGGCCAGAGGACATGGTCCTGGCCATCCGGCGTCGGTACGACACGGTGAACGGTGGCGCGGATGCGGTGACGGCGGCGCGACAACCCCGAAAAGCGTGGCGGCCGGGCCGATCGCGCCGGGCCCGACCTTGTCGCGGATGCGGCCGCTAACCTCTTCGGCGACCAGCCGGTCCTCGGCTGATCTGCTGGGCGTCCGCTGATCGGCGCGCGGGCCCGACAGGCTCAGCCGGACTCCGGGCAGGCCGCGTCGAGCAGGTCGCGTGCTGCCCGCTTGGCGGCCTCGGGGGCGGCGTCGGCCCGTTCGACGCGTGTCGCCACCCCCCGACCACAGGCCTGACCACGGCAGGTCAGTGCGCTGGCGTACCTCGCCGACACCCGCGCGCCCGGCGGTCCTCGAGGAAGGCCTCCGGGAGGGTGTCTCCTGCGCGGGCTTGGCCGGCACGTCGGGCATGTCCGTCTCGCCGCGCGCCGCCCGGGCACACGACTGACGACGCCCGGATCCGCGACATCACCCGGGCCCTGCCGCGCGCTGGGCAAACCGCCTCTTCGAGGCCCGCGCCGCCGAGCAGTAGCTCCAGCGCATCGCAGCTGAGGGCCAGCACACCGCTCTGCCCGCCCACCAAGCCCCGGCCGCCGACGCCGCGGCGGTAGCGCCGGCCCCTGCAGGGCACCCGGAATCTGCCGGAGATCACCCTCGCCGCGCCGCGCTTCGCCCGCGCCAATTGCCCGTCCTTACCGGACTCGATCGGCAAGAGGGGCGCTGATTTCCTGTACCGCGTCGGCGACCTCAAGCGGTGGGCAGGCAAGCGGCCCAGCGCTGCCGTCGGCACCACGGACCCACCCGACTGGCCCCAGAACCACGCGGAGCCAGAACGCCGTTGGGGCGGTACCGGCCCTTCGTGGGGCAGTCTCACGGGCGGCTGGGTAGTCAGTAGCCATACAGGTGGGTATACTTAGAGATCAGACGGAGCGTTTCCACGTCCTGCTCGGCAGTCGAGACTGCTTGGAGATCCCCGAATGAGAATGTTGCTTCAGTGCGTATGGAATCTCCTGCGAGACATCGCGTACGGGATCAATGCTGGACATGCCATCAGGCACGGAGCGCCGGTGCCAGCACGTAAACCTCCACGCTCACCCGATGGCAGCTACGAAGGTTTGCCCCTCAGGGGCTCCACTCGCGCACGATCCGCCACGTCAGCTCCACGTTGCGGTCCCGGGAGGAGTCGCCCGCTCCATGGGTGACCGAGACAAATAGGGCGCGAGCGGTTCGACGTGGAGGACAGCGTCTCAGAAGGCTCGCACGCCCTCCCCGGTCATCGGCGGGAACAGCTCGAAGGAGAAGGGCGGCTGGCCAGCGGCGAGCAGGGCGCCCGGAGCGTGATCTGCGATCACGGCACGTCCGCGAGGAGAGGCTCGACGTCCTGGGCGCGAGGCCCGCCTCGACGCGTTCCGCTGGCTCATCCGCAACAACACCCGACGCTGGCACTCCCGCCTCGGACAACGCAGCCCCACCGCCTACGAGACAGCACTCGACACGACATCAACTACCCTGGCCCAAGCCGCATAGCCCCTGTCCAAGATTCCGGGTCAAGGCCCGTGTCGCCTGTCACCCACGTCCCCGGACAGCACAGCCAGGGCGTCGCGGTTAGCCCGCGGGACCGCAGTCCAGGGCTCGTACCGGTCGAGCATGAGCGCCACGGCGTCCTGCAGTGGGACCGCAGTGCATAGGCGTCGTGTACTGCGCACGGCTCGCACCCTGGTCACCAGGTGACCTTCGATGCCTACTCGGACAGCCCCACACTGGGCAAGGCTGACACTGTCCGCTCCCTCGGCGACATCTTCTCCCACGCGGAAGCGGCCTTCGGCGTACTGGTCGGCCCGTCATCGACCGATACACCCGCACGCATCCGGCGACCCGGCGACGATCAGGCTTCGCCTGACACCCGCCGCGCTCTGCAGTGCCCCTGGCCCAGAATCCCAGCGACACCACGATGCGAAGGCTCCGACCGCCGAATGCTCGGGCCTATCGCCTTCTGGTACTACACCACAACCAACAGAACAGGCGTCACAAACAACTGAAATGAACAACAACGGCGTCGAATGGTCGGTTCACTTCGCGGGTAAAGCGGAGTTCTTTGGCGTTCCCGGCTTGTACTCGGGCGTTCACACCTGCGCAGCGGCTGTTGTATCTATACCGTTGGGTGTAGCGTTGTGCTGTGACTGTCAACAGCGAGACCGTCGGTCGAAGCAGCAAGCGACGCGGCATGCAGCACCTCACGCCGGCTGGGGTGAAGATCCTCCAGACAGCCTCGCGGCTCTTCTACGACCGGGGGATCCGCGCCGTCGGCGTGGAAGCGATCGCGGAGGAAGCGGGCGTCACCAAGAAGACCCTCTACGACCGCTTCGGTTCGAAAGAGGACCTCATCGTCGCCTATCTGCGCGATCGCGATGGCCTGTGGCGCTCCACGCTGGTGAAGTACGTCAACGGTCACGACGGTCTCCCCGCAGAAAAAATCCTGGCCACGTTCGGTGCTCTGCGTGAATGGACGCGCGAGCGGAACCTGCGGGGCTGTGCCTTCATCAACGCGTCCGTGGAACTACCTGAAGGCCACCCAGGCCGGGAGGTCGCCCGCGATCAGAAGGCCTGGCTGCTCGCTTACTTGGAAGGACTGGCCACGGAAGCCCAGGCTAAAGATCCAGCCGGACTGGCCGCCCAGGTTCTGATTCTGCACGAGGGGGCCTGCGTCGTCGATTCCATGCGGTCGCTGGATCAGGCCGTCGATCGTGCTGAGGACATGGCAAGAGTCCTCATCGAAAGGTCATTTCGCGAGTGACCACCCCGTGGATTTGATCCACTTTGGTGGACAGTCCGAGGCCAGGGGTTGAGTCCCCGGAAGGATGTCCACCACGCAGAGCATGGGGAAGAAGACGCCGCGTCCTCGTCGCTCGTTCACGCCGGAGATCGTCAGCTGTGCCGACGCGGTGATCCTTCGGTTGGCCAGGTCACCAGGAACTGCAACTTGACCGAGACCGCGGTGCGCGACTGGGCAGGCTGAGTCGATGTCGGCGAGCGGGACGGCCCCTCCAGCAGCGAACGCGAGGAACTGGCCCCACTGCAGCGGGAGAACCGCCGCCTGCGGGACGGCGTGGAGATCCTCAAGCGGGGCCACGTCTTTCATCGCGAAGGGGACCGGGTGAGCGTGCACCCGTTCATCGAGGGCGGAGAAGCAGGCGGCCCTCAGCGTCAAATGCGCGTGTGAGTTGCTGAGGGTCTCCCGTGCTGCCTTCTCGCTCGCCGCATCGGCGCCGTCGGTCTCCGGGCCGTGCGGGACGCGGAGCTGACCAAGCAAATTACCGCCGTCCACGCGCAGTCCCGAGGCACCCACGGGTCCCGCGCATCCACGTTGCCCTCAATCGCGAGGGCACGGTCTGCAGCCGCAGACGCATCGCCTGGCCGATGCGGGCGCCGGGCTCGCTGGCCGACACCGCAGACGCCGACACCGCACCACGACTCCCGAACCGCACGCGGCCACCTGCCCGGACCTGCTTCTGCGCGAGTTCCGGCCCGATCCGACCGCGACGGACGCCTGTGGGTGCGGCGACATCACCTACATCCCTACTGGCGACGGCTGGCTCTACCTGGCCACCGTCGTAGGTATCGCCTCCCCGACGAGTGGTCGGCTGGGCCACCGCCGACCACCTGCGCACCGAATTGGTAGCCGACGCTCTGCGGTCCGTCTGCCGCCGACACCGCCCGGCCGGGCCGGTGATCTTCCCTTCCGAGTGCGGCTGCCAGTACGCCAGCCACGAATTCGCCGTCCTGACAGCCAAGTTGCTTATACGGTTGTCGGTCGGCCGCAGCGGCCAGTGCTGGGACTGTCAGTCTCTTCGTACCGGATCCCGCAAGGATCGGGTGGTCCCGGCCGTGTCGGTCTGACTCTTGCTTATGACTGACCCTGTGGGTGTCCTGGCGTTGATCTGTCGACCGTCCGGCCGGGCACGCAGCAAGCGCTGCTGGCGGACGGACGTGACCTGAGAGGGCGTTAAGTCCGTTTCTTGTAGCGGCCGCGTCCGGGTTGTTCGAGGAGTCCCTGGCGGACGAGTCGTCCCAGGCGGGAGCGGGTGACGTTGATCGAGGGCTCGTCGGTGGGCAGGCCGAGGTGCTCGTGCAGATCGCGGACGCGGAACACCTTCCCGGGGTGTTCGTTGAACGTGGTCACGATGCGCTGGTAGATGGTGGCGGTCTCCGCGGGGGCGGTTGGGTGGTCGGGCGGGGTGAGGCCGTCGATGACTTTGCGGGTGGCGGCGAGCTCGGCCAGGCGGGCTTCGGTCTCGGCGAGGGCGGTGGTGTGCCGCTCGATCTGCTCGCGCAGGTGGTCGGCTCGTGCGGCGGTGTCATCGTGTTCGGTCTGCAGCAGCCGCAGGAGTTCGTGGACGTTCACGCGGCCAGCTCCACGTCGTCCCGCCAGGTGGGGGCAGGGGTGGTAAGGCGGCGGAGCATGCCGGCGGTGGAGGCCCAGTAGACGCGGGAGGCCGCGTTGTCGGGTCGGTGGTCGTAGTCGCGGGCCAGGCGCCGGTGCAGCATGAGGGTGCCGTTGACCTGCTCGACCACCCACCGCTTCGGTTGCGGAACGAAGCCCCGTCCCTTGTCGTCGGGGTTGCGCCGGACCACCTCGACGGTGATGTCCTTCACCGCCCCATGGATGATCACGGCGTCCTTGAAACCCTGGTCGACCAGGACCTTTTCCAGGCGCATCCCGCACCGTTCGGCCACCTGGTCCAGCAGAGCGATGCCGGCCTCGTTGTCGTGGGCGCTCGCGGCCAGGATCACCACACCGATGATCAGGCCCAGCACGTCGACGGCGAGTCCCCGCTTCCTGCCGGGCGTCTTCTTGTTCGCGTCCAGTCCCGTCGTCTCCTTCGGCACCCCGGCCGCCACGCGGACGGACTGGGTGTCGATGATCACCAGGGACGGGTCCTCTAATCGTCTGGACCGCTCCCGCACCTGGCAGCGCAGGATCTCCTGGATCCGCTGGTCAAGACCGTCCTGGCGCCACAGGGTGAAGTAGTAGAACACCGCTGACCAGGCCGGGAGATCGTGTGGCAGGAGCCGCCACTGACAGCCCGTCCGGTTCTGGTAGAGCAGCGCGTTCACGACCTCGCGCAGGTCGCAGGAGCCCGGGTTCCCGGTCGCCGACCGAGCCACCCGCTCCTGCTTCCACGCCGTGACCAGCGGCTCGATCAACGACCAATGCTCGTCGGACAAGTCGGTTGCGTACGGCATCCGTTCCATGCCCGCGCCCCCATCATGCACACGACATGACGTGAGGAGGGAACCGCCCCATCACCCACGAACGAGCGACACCGCATCATCAGGAACGGGACTTAACGCCCTCTCAGGAACCTCCCGACCCGAGTCCGCCCGCATCGACACCCAACCCCTCCGTCCCGAGTCCGAGGCGGGCTCACGACCCAAGCCCCCCGACCTCAGGCTTCACCCCTCAACCACCCACCACAGCGGAGATCAGAGGCATTCACCAATTGGCCAACAGGGTCATCCAGGGCTGGTACAACTTGCGCTGGCTGCACAGCAGCCTTGGCTACCGCAGTCCCGCCGACTACGAGGCCACGCCCGCAGCCCGACCACCACACCGATGGTGTCCGTCGAAGCGGAACAAGCTCACCGGCCCCCAGCCACATGCCACGCGTGTGATGATCCCAGGTTCACGTCCGGGACCGGGACCGGCCTCCCGGCCCCGGCCACCAGCGAGGTCCTACGCGACGAGAGTGGTAGCGGCGAGGGAATTCAGCGCGGGAATCGGATCGGCCGCACATCCGTTCGCCTTCGCGCGCTCAGGCTTGCCGTCAAGCTGCCTTGCCAGATCGGCTGCGTACGCCCGCAACAGGTCGTGCATGCGATAGTGACGCTCGTCATGGCGCGCAAGCAGGTGTGCGGCGGCCAGATTGCGCAGCGACAGTGAGGCCTCCTCCGGAGGCACACCCGCGATCGACGCTGTGCCGGCCACGTCGATCAGTTGGTCCGGGAGCAGGCCGAGCCCCCGGAAGACGCGAGCACTCTGCTCGTCGAGCGCCTTGTACGAGGTCTCGAACGCGTCGCGGAGTACAACGTCACCCTCGGCGAGGCTCAGCCGGGCCTGCTGGGGTTTGAGTTCGGTGGCAAGGGCCTCGGCGCTGTGGTGTTGATGACTCACGATCCGCTCGGCAGCCAGCACCAATGCCAGTGGAAGACATCCGCATCTCTCCGCTAGTACGGCCACTGCGCCGGGGTTGGCGTCAGCCCGCACCTTGCCTATGACCGCGCAGATCAACTTGGCGGCATCCGGCTGGCACAGCTCGTGCAGGGTCAGCGAGGCGACGTCTACCAAGGACATTAGGCCGGGTAGTCGCGACCGGCTGGTCACCACGACGGCACATCTCGGAGAACCGGGTAAAAGGGGGTGGATCTGCTGTGCGTCCGCGGCGTTGTCCAGAACCAGAAGCATCTCCCGGCCGTTCAGGTATGACCGGAAGGTGGCAGCCCTTTGATCCAGCTCTGCAGGAATACGTGAAGGAGGCACACCCACAGTGCGGAGCAGATCCTCCAGGACATCGAAGGGCGCAGCCGAGGTGTCCGGCTCGGGCCCCTGAAGGTTGACGAATAACTGTCCGTCGGGAAAGTGGCCATCGTTGGCGGCTCGGTGTGCCCACTGCACCGCGAGCGCGGTCTTTCCCACGCCGGGCGGGCCGTTGATCACTGCCACGGGTACCGCAAGCGTCTGCTCGGGGCCTTGAAGAAGCCCGTCCAGTCCATGCAGGTCATCATGGCGCCCCACGAAATGCCGTTTCGCCGCAGGCAGTTGGGCAGGCTGGACCCAGCCTTGCTGCTGACGAGTCGCCGCTTCCAGAGCGGAGGCGATGGCTGTGAAGGTGTTTCCGACGTTCAGTGCTCGATCGCAGCCCTTCGCGAAAGTCACCGACGGCGACCGCTTGCCGGTCTCAACCTTGCTGATGTGACCCGGGTTGAAATGCACCCGAGCGGCGAATTGCGTGAGCGAAAGCCCGGACTTCGTCCGGTGAGCCCGCAGCAACTGCCCGAACGTCGCCGGTACGTCGGCGAGAGAGCCAAATCTTTCCTGGGTACGCTGAGTTGACGATGAGCCCTGCGCTGGTTCTCGTACCATTGTCTAGCCCCCAGAATTGTACAGTTGGTCTAAAGCAGCCAGCTCAAACCGGGGTTGCTGCGCCGACCGCGCCAACTTCCAGGCCCGAGCGGTGGCCTGGTGATCCAGATCGCATGCTTCGGACTGTCTTGGCAGTTGTGAATGGACGCCATGGAAGTCGGCAGCACTCATTGAGGAGTGAGCTGGGTATGGAAGGTCGTGCCCGGCACCGGCAGGGATGGCCGCGGATGTCTTCGGCGACGCGCCGGGCTAGTTGCCCGGCGTCGCGAGCAAATCGTCGCAGGTCGGGAACCGGGAGGCGATGCCGTCTGGCAGGAACCGGGTAGCGCTGCGTTCGGCTCGCTGGAAGAAGCGGATCGCGGTGCAGCTTGGGCGAGCGCCCGCGTCGAACCAGTGGGGCGTACGGCCGGGTACGGACAGCAGGTCCCCTGTCGTACACAGCACCGCGTACACCTGGCCCGCGACGTGGAGATTGAAGCAGCCCGTCCCCGCCACCAGGAAACGCACGAGATCGTCGTCGTGGACGTGCTCTTGCAAAAACTTCTCACGTGCTGGACACGTCTGCCGGCCCTGGCCCGTATCGGTCGGCGGGGGAGTCATGCGGACGATGTCGACGATCCGGTAGCCGCCCTCGGCGCTCAGATGGTCGATGTGGCTCTTGTAGGCCTTCATGACCGTGGTGTCGTCGGCGTCGGCCCGAAGCCGGCGGGCGGCGTGCCACCGGGCGAGGCGCACACCGATCCTGAGCAGTTCCTTGTGGATGACGTCCAGGTCGTCGGTCCGCACCCGCACAGTCTGCGGTGCGTCCTCCGGCATGATCTGAAGCAGTGTCACCGGGCGTTCCTCCTGGCCACAGCGGGTTCGTCGGCGACCGCGTCAGCCGGGAACAGGTGGCTGAGCTGTTCGATACACTCCAGCCTGGTGAGCGCTTCGTCGGCGTCACGACCCCAGGCGACCAGACCGTTCTGCTGGATGAGCAGAACCGGAGGGGTACCGGCGGCCGAGGCTTCGAGAGCGGCCACTATGTCCTCAGCGATGCGCGACGCATCGAGTCGGTCCGCGACAACCGGCAGTGCGGGCAGGCAGGCATCCGATAAGCCGAGTGCCTGCGCCATTTCCGGTTCCCTGAGGACCGCTTGGCTCAAATGACCGCTGCCGTCGGTCAAGGGGGCGAGTGCCTTGGCGCACGGTGCTTGCGCATAGATCACTGCTCCGCAGTCGGGCAGTCGTCGGTAGAGGGCGAGGTGTATCGCGGTTTCGTCCGGGGGCCACTCGATCTCCCCAGTCAACGGCAGCCCTTCGAACGGGTCTACCATCACGGTGTCCTGATGGGTCATCACTCTCTTGTCCAGGTCACCGACGGTGATCAGAACCGCTTCGCCCGATCGAATCGAGACACTGCCGTACGTTCCCGGCAGCCAACCACGTCGGCACAGGGACTGGCCAACTGCCGAGAGGTGTTGACGTTGCGACTCGGCGTCATCGCGGATGTATACGGGTTTCACGGATTCTCTTCTCCCGTATGGGCCAGTGGTTGCATCCTCGTGCACCGATCGCCGTGCCGTTGACCTCTCAGCGGATCGGCAGCACACGTTCTGGGGACGGCCGATGCCTCACCAGCCGCTACGCGGGACAGATGGAGCAACACGTGCGCATCTCCTTCGTGGGGGAGGGGGAGACGGTGACGTATACCAACCGGTATAGCTACATGCTAGGGAGTTGAATTTTGCAGTGTCAACGGGGCACTCCCGAGGTGGCTGGAAAGCTCTTTCCCGTTGTGGTCCAGTCGCGCGTCTGGTAGTGGACGGACCCGTCAGCGGGCGGAAGCTGCCCGCTTAATGGCGGTATGTAGATCATTGCGGGCCCGGCCGCGTGCGTCTGACCATCTGGGTCGATGGCAGGAAAGAGCGTACGGTGGCCGGCCGGTGCACCGGCAAACGCCGGACTGACGCACGCGGCAAGGCGCTCTGGGGCCCGCTGTTGCCGCCGTTGCCTGACGACAGGCAACAGAGCACCCCTTGTACAGCTTTGCCAGCCGTGGCGATAGTGAAGTCACTGCCACCGCAGGACGCCGTTCCTCGTGAAGGGCGCAATCCGATCACAGTTGATTCCTTCGGCACAGACCGGTTCCGTGTGCCCGTCGACCCTTCGTCGAATTGGGCGAGCCGGAGACTCTCGCAGAAGTAGTGCTGTCGCCACCTCTAAGGAGACCGAGATGGGTACACGCGTCGACCATGCCGAACTGGTCGTGTCGCCCGGCGAGTTCTTCCAGATTAGTGAAACAGAACGGATCAGGTCATCCATCGGGCTCCGGCTTTCGGACCATTCCTACCTCCCGAAGGCGGAGGATCCGCGTGCCGACTGGGTGGCGAGCGTTGCCGTGCCGGCGTTCAAGACGCTGGCACGCATGGGGGTGCTCGCCCCGCGGTTCTGCACGATCGGGACGGGGGCAGGCCTCGACGCCCTGGCGGCCGTGGAGATTCTGCAAGCACATACCGTTGGTTTCACCGACCTCCATCAGGACGTTCTCGCGTATGCGCGGGAAAACATTCGCAGCAACCTCTTGAACAAGGATGTCGAACTGATCGGAGGCGTGGGCGACCTCCTCGCCCCGCTGGCCGGCAAGCTGTCGCAGATCGACGTGATCTACGAGAACCTCCCCAACATTCCGATGGCGGGCAACGAGGATCTGGCCGACGGCCAGACGAGTTCGACCTTCATCACCGAGCGCAGCGAGGAAATCCCCGGCTCCGCAGAGAAGAACCTCGTGACGCTGCACTACCTGGCTCTCCAGCAGGCACATCCCCTCCTTCGGGTCGGCGGGCGCGTGCTGTCGTCGATCGGTGCGCGCATTCCGTTGTCCGAAATCCTGGCCCTCTCCGGAGCCGCCGGCTACAACGGCACCATCCTGACCTACACCTGGAAGGTCCAGTCCGAGCCAACCGAGGTGGTCGGCGGATACGCCCAGTGGGAGAGGGAAGGGCTGGGGCCGTTCCACTTCTACCCCGTGAGCGTTCTGCGCGACGCCTTCGAGGGCCTGTCGCCCGCGGCGGCCGGGGCGCAGGCCCTGAAACTGGAGGAAGAGCTGGCGCCGTTCGAGATGTCGGCGCTGGACGCCCTGACTCTGGTGGAGAAAGGCGAAAGGGTCGGTCACACGGTCGCGATTCTCGACTCGGTGAAGATTCCTGACTCTGCCCTCTGAACGGGCTTCAGCGCCTCTTGGGTGCATTGACAGTCGACAGCGGACAGTGAGGCACCCGGTAAGCACTGGCCCGGAGTCCGCAGCACACCCGCCGAACCGGCTCTCCATCACCGTTTTCCACACTCAGTAAGGAGTCGGCATGAATGTCCAGTCGTTCATCGGCAGGACGCCCCTCGTCGAACTGAAGACCTTCGACGTTCCGGCCGGTGTTCGGATATTCGCCAAGGCCGAGTTCATGAATCCGGGGGGCAGCATCAAAGACCGGATCGTCCGCTACATCCTCGATGACGCCGAGCGCCGCGGTCTGCTCCAGCCCGGCGCGACCATTGTGGAGAACACCTCCGGAAACACAGGTGCGGCGATCGCGATGATGGCGGCAACACGTGGCTACCGTGCGATCCTGACCATGCCGGACAAGGTGAGCAAGGAAAAGCAGGACGCCTTGCGCGCCATGGGCGCTGAGGTGATCGTCTGCCCGACCTCGGCCCCACCGGACTCGGCCAAGCATTATGTGACGTACGCGAGGCGCATCCACGCGGAGATGCCAGGCTCGTTCACGCTCAACCAGTACGACAACCCGCTCAACGCGGAGGCCCACTTCCGATCGACGGGCCCTGAGATCTGGGAGACGCTCGGGCAGTCGGTGACGGCGTTCATCGCATCGGGGAGCACAGGCGGCACGATCTCCGGAACTTCGCGGTTCCTGAAGTCGAAGAATCCGTCCGTGACGTCCGTCCTGCTCGATCCGGTGGGTTCCATCTACCACCGCTATTTCCACGAAGGCGTCGTCGACCCTTCGCAGATCGCACCGTACTTCGTCGAGGGGGCGGGCGAGGATCATCTAGCGAAGTGCATGGACTTCTCGGTCGTCGACGATGTGATTCAGTTCACCGACGCCGATGCCTTCGCCACCTGTCAGCACCTGGCCAAACGCGAGGGTCTCGTCTGCGGTGGCACCTCCGGTGCCAATGTGTGGGGCGCCGTGCAGGTGGCCCGATCGCTGACGGAACCGGCCACGGTCGTCACCGTCCTGCCGGACAGCGGAAGCAAGTACATCTCCAAGATCTACAACCGGGACTGGCTGCTGCAGAACGGTTTTACCGCCGGGCAGAATCCCGCGCTGGAAGCGACTGCGTGATGGGGAGTACGCAAAAGAACGTGGCTGCGGCACTGACGGCCGCGCTGCTGTGGGCCTTCGCCTTCCCCGCGCCGGCCGCCGTCAAGCCGGCAAGTGAACTGCTCCTGGTGACCGGCCGGTACTCCTTGTTCGGCCTGTGCGGCCTGTACGTCCTGTGCCGAGGCCGGCGCCAGCTCAAGCTGATGCCGATGCGCAGGATCCTCTTCGGCCTGTACATAGGCTTCGTGGGGTACTTCGTCTTCTACATCTGTGTCTCGTACTCCGCCACCATGGGCAGCGGCTTCATTACCGCGGTCATCGTGGGGTCCTCACCGATCACCATTGCGGTGGCCGGCAACTTCGCGGAAAAGCGCATGTCGTGGAGTGAGCTGGTCGCGCCAGTCCTCCTAATTCTCTCCGGCCTCACCCTCCTGAGCGCCACGGACTTCATTCACGAAGGGCCCTCGGACCGCGCGCACGACTCACTTTTCGGGATCCTGCTGGCCATCATGGCCATGCTCGCATGGTCCTACTTCGTTGTCCGCAACGCCCAGTCACAGCGCACCTGGGAGACGAAGCCGGACCCCAAGATCTGGGCGGCGCTGGTGGCCATGGGGGCAGGCGGTGCCTCCATGGTCCTGCTGCCCTTCGCCATTGCCACGACGCCTGAGGAGACCTTCTCTCCGTACCCTCTGTTCAAGATCATCGCCTGGTGCGTCTTCCTCGGAGTCCTCGGTTCCTGGTGGGGCACATACATCTGGGTGAAGGCGGCGCAGGGCATTCCGGTGCCCTTGGTCGGGCCGTTGCTCGCCACGGAGACGATTTTCGGCGCAATCATGAGTCTTCCGGCGGAACGGCGGATGCCCACCTGGACAGAGGTCGGCGGCGCCCTGTTCATTCTTGCCGGAATCGCTGTCTACATGGTGTTCGACTTGAAGAACTCCCGATCGCGAGGAGACGGCGCCGGCGCCGAGCAGAAAACGGACGCGTCAGACGTGCCCGCAGTGACATAGCAGAGCGAGAAAAGAACCGTCACGATCGTTGATCCGAACCGACATGGAGGAATTCCCGTGAGCAGCTCTTTCACGAACATCAAGCAGTCCCACGTATTCTTCGACGATTCCCCGGGGCTGAAGAAGTACTACGAGGACTGGGCGTCGCGGTACGACGTGGACCTGGCGGACCAGAAATGGGTGGCGCCCCGAGTCGCGGCCAACCTCGTGCACCTGCTCGCCTCCGCCTACGTGACGCCGGACACGACCGTCTTCGACGCCGGCTGTGGCACCGGCCTCGTCGGCAGTGTCCTGCGCACCCTGGGCAACTACGTGATCGACGGCGTCGACCTCTCGGAGAACATGGCTGCCGAGGCACTCAAGACCCAGGCGTACCGGAAGGCCTACGGCGGCGTGGACCTCTCGGTGCCCCGGCGCGATGAGCGTCTGGACCAGTACGGCATCGTGGTCAGCAGCGGTGTGTTCACGCTCGGTCATATGCGCCCCACGGCGCTGCTCACCCTGATCGAGTACGCCCTGCCCGGCGGCCTGATCGCGGTGTCCACCCGCGGCAGCTACGCGGCTGAGACGGGATTCGAGGACTTCGCCCGGTCCGAGAAGGTCGCTGCCCTGGCCTCCCTGGAGTTCAAGCTGGGGGACGCCCGCTACATCGCCGAAGAGAGCGCCGACTACTGGGTCTTCCGCAAGACCGGTCCGGCGCAGTGGCAAGGGCCTCGAACCGCTGATCCGGTTCGGAACCACCCCTCCCTCTGACCCCGCCTCAGAAGTATGGCGGCCATGAGCGGTGACGGGGCCCACGTAGCTCGGCTCCGGCCGCCGGGGCCGCACGATGTCGACAGGTAATCCACCACGTCTGCCCTGGAGTGTCATGTCGCGTAGCCTGTTCACCTCGGAGTCCGTGACCGAGGGACATCCCGACAAGATCGCCGACCAGATCAGCGACACCATCCTCGACGCACTGCTGCGTGCCGACCCCGCGTCGCGCGTGGCGGTCGAAACCCTGATCACCACAGGTCAGGTGCACATCGCGGGCGAGGTGACGACCTCCGCCTACGTCGACATCGCCACCCTGGTCCGCAAAAAGATCCTCGACATAGGCTACGACTCCTCAGCCAAGGGTTTCGACGGTGCCTCCTGCGGGGTGTCGGTGTCGATCGGCGCGCAGTCCCCCGACATCGCGCAGGGCGTCGACAAGGCGTACGAGAGCAGGCTGGAGAGCTCGGCCACGGGCGGCGCGACCGACGGGCTCGACCAGCAGGGCGCGGGCGACCAGGGTCTGATGTTCGGCTACGCGACCGCCGAGACGCCCTCCCTGATGCCGTTGCCGATCGAGCTGGCCCACCGGCTCTCGCGCCGGCTGACGGAAGTCCGCAAGGACGGCACCGTCCCCTACCTGCGCCCCGACGGCAAGACCCAGGTCACCATCGAGTACCTGGGCAGCCGGCCCGTACGCCTGGACACAGTCGTCGTCTCTTCCCAGCACGCGAGCGACATCGACCTGGACAGCCTGCTCACCCCCGACATTCGCGCCGAGGTCGTCGAGCACGTCCTGGCCCAACTCGCCGACGACGGTATCAAGCTGGACACCGAGGGCTACCGCCTGCTGGTCAACCCCACCGGCCGCTTCGAAATCGGCGGCCCGATGGGCGACGCCGGGCTGACCGGACGGAAGATCATCATCGACACCTACGGCGGTTACGCCCGGCACGGCGGCGGCGCCTTCTCGGGCAAGGATCCGTCCAAGGTGGACCGTTCGGCGGCGTACGCGATGCGCTGGGTGGCCAAGAACGCCGTCGCGGCCGGCCTGGCCACGCGTTGCGAGGTCCAAGTGGCGTACGCCATCGGCAAGGCCGAGCCCGTGGGCCTGCTCGTCGAGACCTTCGGCACCAACACGGTCGCCGTCGAGAAGATCGAGAGCGCCATCTCCGAGGTCTTCGACCTCCGCCCGGCCGCCATCATCCGCGATCTCGACCTGCTGCGCCCGATTTACGGTCAGACCGCGGCCTATGGCCATTTCGGTCGCGAGCTGCCGGACTTCACCTGGGAGCGCACCGACCGCGCGGACGCCCTGCGCAAGGCAGCGGCAGCGGGCTGACAGTGCGGCGCCGGTGCACGCCCCGGCACGACAGACAGCGGTGCGCGGTTTACCCCCGGACCGCGCACCGTTTCCCCCGCCACCCCGGCCGTTCCATCACCCCCACTCCGCCTCAGGACCAAGGAGCGCTTCCATGCGTATCGCCGTGAGCGGATCGATCGCGACCGACCATCTGATGGTGTTTCCCGGACGTTTCGCCGAACAGCTGATCAAGGAGCAGCTGGAGCGGGTCTCCCTCTCCTTCCTCGCCGACCGGCTTCAGGTGCGCAGAGGAGGCGTCGGCGCCAACATCGCCTTCGGCCTCGGCCTGCTCGGCCTCCGCCCGATCCTGGTCGCTGCGGCGGGAGTCGACTTCTCCGAGTACGGCGCCTGGCTGCGGGCGAATGGCATCGACACGTCTGAGGTCCAGGTCAGCGAGCGTCTGCACACCGCCCGCTTCGTGTGCACCACCGACGAGGACCTGAACCAGATCGCCACCTTCTACGCCGGCGCCATGGCCGAGGCGCCTCGGATCGACCTGGCCGCGATAGCCGAACGTACTGGCATGCCCGCGCTCGTCCTGGTCGGCGCCGACGACCCCGCCGCCATGCTGCGGCACACCGCCACGGCCCACCGGCTCGGCATCCCCGTCGCCGCCGACCCCTCCCAGCAGCTCGCCCGCCTGGACCGCGATCAGGTTCGTCAACTCGTGGACGGGGCACGGTGGTTGTTTACTAACGAGTACGAGGCAGCTCTGCTTCTGGAACGCACCGGATGGACAAAGGACCACCTGCTGGGGCGGATCGGCACCTGGATCACCACGCTGGGCGAGGCCGGAGTGGCGCTGGCCAGGTCGGGTGCCCCCACGCTGCGGATCCCTGCCGTACCCACGGACAAGATCGCCGACCCCACGGGTACGGGAGACGCCTTCCGAGCCGGGTTCCTCGCCGGTACGGTGTGGGACTGGCCGCAGGAGCAGGCAGTCCGACTCGGCTGCGCCCTGGCCACCACCGTGCTGGAGTCCGTCGGCACCCAGGAGTACAAGCTCAGCCCACCGGACCTGGTCACCCGCATCGAGCAGACGTACGGCAACGACCCGGCCCGCGCTCTCGTGCCGCGGCTCACGAAGGTGTCATGACCCTCAAGGGTGGTGGGGCAAGCCGGGAGCACGCGTTGACGGACACATCTCCGACGTTCTCATTCGAGTTCTTCCCACCCAGGACAGCGCAGGGCGAACAGACACTGTGGCGGGCCATCCGCCGGATCGAGGCGCTCGCCCCCGACTTTGTGTCCGTCACCTATGGGGCCGGGGGGTCCTCGCGTGAGCGGACCATCGAGGTGACGCGGCGGGTCGCGGCCGAGACGACCTTGCGACCGGTGGCTCATCTGACCGCCGTGGGGCACTCGATCCTCGAACTGCGCCACATCATCGGTCAGTACGCCGACGCGGGCATCCGCGATGTACTGGTCCTGCGCGGCGATCCGCCCGGTGACCCCAACGGCACCTGGATCCCTCACCCGGACGGCTTCACCCACGCGTACGAGCTGGTCGAACTGGTCAGATCCCTCGGGGACTTCACCATCGGTGTCGCCGCCTTCCCGGAAAAGCACCCGCGTTCGCCGGACTGGGACAGCGACATCCGGCACTTCGTCGCCAAGTGCCGCGCGGGCGCGGACTACGCGGTCACCCAGATGTTCTTCGAGGTGGAGGACTATTTGCGGCTGCGGGACCGTGTCGCCGCTGCGGGCTGTGACATCCCGATCATTCCCGAGATCATGCCGGCTATCGATGTGCGCCAGATCCGCCGCTTCGCGGAGCTGTCTCACGCCGCTTTCCCCGAGGAGCTCGCGCACCTCCTGGAGGCGGTACGCGACGACCCCATGGCCGGCCACCGGATCGGCGTCGAGCACGCCACAGCCATGGCTGGGCGTCTGCTGGCCGAAGGTGCCCCGGGGCTGCACTACATCACGCTGAACAAGTCCACGGCGGCCCTGGACATCCACCGCAACGTACTGAGCGCAAGGAGCCTTCATGTCAGCTGAGTTCACCGTTTTCAAGGTCGCGGACCTCTCCCTGGCCGAGTTCGGCCGTAAGGAGATCACTCTCGCTGAGCATGAGATGCCCGGTCTGATGGCGATCCGCAGGGAGTACGCGGAGGCCCGGCCTCTCGCCGGGGCCCGTGTCACCGGTTCCCTGCACATGACCGTGCAGACTGCCGTCCTCATCGAGACTCTGGTCGCCCTGGGCGCCCGGGTCCGCTGGGCGTCCTGCAACATCTTCTCCACCCAGGACCATGCCGCCGCGGCCAT
>NZ_JBHVDX010000196.1:0-19865 GCF_042802555.1 Streptomyces sp. NPDC057474
CCTGACGGTCCCTCGGCCCGGTGACGTCGTCGGCCGGGCCCGCCTCGCGGGCCCGGCCCTTCCCATCGGGAGACGGCCGGGCCGACCTGCTCGGAACCGGAAGGTATGGTCTGCGACACCACTCGGGGGGCACGCTTAAGCACGGGGCGGGGAGCACGTACGTGAACACGAGCATGGTCAAGGTCAACGTGGCGCTCGCCGCGCTCCTGCTCCTGTTCGTCTCCGTGGTGGCCCTACGCGCGGTGATCGGCCCCCGCATGACCTGGGAGTACGACAGGGTCTTTCCGGACACGAACGAGCTGTCCGACGTGGCAGCGACCGCTTCCGACGACATCTGGGTGGCCGGCGACGGCTTCCTCCTGCACGACGACGGCACCGGCTGGCAGCGCCGCCCCATGCCGGCGTCGTCCGGCGACAGCGTCCACGGAGCGCGCTTCGACGCCGTGGACTCCGGCGGCTTCCTGCTGACGGCGAGCGAGAAGGACGGGAACGCGCGGCGGATGGCCCGCTGGGACGGCACGCGCTGGACGGCGCTGCCCGAACTTCCGGGCAGCCGAGCCATGGATGTACGCGCTTTCGCCGCAGACGACATCTGGGTCCTCGACGGCAAGACCGGGGTGTACCACTGGAACGGCACCCGCTGGACCGCGACAGACCTGCCCGTAACCGTCACCGCACTCGACGGCGTCGCGCCCGACGATCTGTGGGCGGTCGGCCACCACTACCCGCACGGTCCCGACGAGAGGCTCGGGCTGCCGGGCGCCCAGCCCGCCGCCATGCACTGGGACGGCCACGTCTGGAGTCGCATACCGGTACCGGAGTACCACTACACGGTCCCGGCAGCCGAGGAACTGGCCTACTTCACCGAGGTCGCCGCGCTGGCGAAGGGCGACGTCCGTGTCTACGGCAAGCACACCTCCATCAGCGAGGACGACGAGCCCGACCCCGCTCCGGAGGATGTCCGGCAGCGGTGGAACGCCACCGCCTGGACCAAACTGCCGAACGCCGAGGGAACATGCAGCGACCGCGGCCCCTGGGTCGACGACGGTGAGCGAGGGGCGGTCCTCAGTGCCGGCCGGTACCTCACCGCGGACGGGCTCTGCGCAGGGATCGCGCAGTCGAAGCTGCCGAGCGCGGACGGCATCAGGTCCGGCGCGCAGCAGTCACTCCGGCTGAACGCCATCACGGCAGTCCCTGGCACCGACAGGATCATCGGCGTCGGCTCCGCCGGGGACTCCTCGGTGATCGTCAGCCTGGAGCGCTGACGGCCCGCCCCGCCTGAACGTGCACACCGCTCTCTGAGCGTCGGGAACCGGCACACCTTGGCCGGCGCTGTGGTCAGCCCGTGATCGGTCCCGTGTTCGCCCCGACCACCGCTGGTAGCTGAACTGCGTGCGCGGTCCGCCGAGTTGGTGTCCACCCGGACAAGGGCTGCGATGCCCGGATTCCGCCTCGCGTCGACATTGCTCGGCCACGAGTTCGTAACGAGCCGTTGACAGGGGCGCCTCACGGGGCGCAATCTCATCCCGCACTCACTTGCCAAAACGATTGGGCACGACATGGGCAGGCGGATCGGGATCAAGGACGTGGCGGCTGCCGCCGGCGTCTCAGCCACGACCGTCTCCCACATCCTCAACGCGGTCGAGGGCAAGCGCATCAACGCCGAGACCCGGCAGCGCGTTCTCGAAACGGCCCGGGAACTGGGGTACGCGCCCAACGGTCTGGCACGGGGGCTGCGACTGCAGCGGTCGAACACGATCGGCTTCGTCAGCGACCAGATCGCCACCACTCCGCACGCCGGCCGGATCATCCTGGGAGCGCAGGAGGCGGCGGCCAAGCACGGCCTGCTGCTGCTCATGCTGAACACCGGCGGCGACCCCGAGCTGGAGCGCGCGGAGATCGATCTGCTGCTGCAGCGCCAGGTCGACGGCGTCCTGTACGCGTCGATGTACCACCGGGTCGTGGAGGTGCCGGAGCGGCTGCGGTCGGTCCCCACGGTGCTGCTGGACGCGCGCTCGGACGACCCCGGCGTGCCCTCGGTCGTACCGGACGAGGTCCTGGGCGGGGAGACGGCGGTACGCGAACTGATCCGCCACGGCCACCGCCGGATCGGCTTCATCAACAATGTCGACGACATCCCGGCCACCCACGGACGCCTTGCGGGCTATCGGCGTGCTCTCGCCGAGGCGGGCATCGCCGAGGACCCGGAGCTGGTGGTGGCGGAGATCAGCGACGCCGTCGGCGGGTACCGGGCGGCGCTTGGTCTGCTGCGTGCGGAGGAACGGCCCACCGCGCTGTTCTGCTTCGCCGACCGGATGGCGATGGGCGTCTACCGCGCCGCCGCCGAACTGGGGCTGTCGATCCCCGCCGACCTGTCGGTGATCGGGTTCGACAACCAGGACCTGATCTGTGACGGCTTGTTCCCCGGGCTGACCACCGTCGCCCTGCCGCACTACGAGATGGGGGCGCGGGCTGTCGCACAGTTGCTCGCGCTCACTGGCGCCCCGGACCGGGAACTCGGTCCAGTGGCTCAGGAAATGCTGCCCTGCCCGCTGGTGGCACGGGCATCGGTCGCTTCGCCGCCCCGACTCTGACCTCGCAGCGGCGAAGCACCACCGATACAGACGGCCGTCACTACCGGCCGCCGGCACGGTCTGCCAGGACCGCGCCCAGTGAAATTGGAGGAACCCAGTGGAATCGAGAACCAGGCGCCTCGCGGTCTCGAGCATAGCCGCCCTCGTCGCGGCGGCGCTCGTGGCCGGTTGCGGCGGCACCGGGAGCACCGGCTCGTCGGGCGCCGACGGCGACACGCTGACCCTGTGGACGCACAACGCCGGCAACGCCGCCGAGTACGGCGTCGTGAAGCAGATCGTCAAGGACTTCAACGCCGGCCAGAGCAAGTACAAGGTCAAGATCCAGGCGTTCCCCCAGGGTTCCTACAACGACTCGGTGGTGGCCGCGGCCTCCGCCAAGAAGCTGCCGTGCGTCCTCGACGTCGACGGGCCCAACGTCCCGAACTGGGCCTGGGGCGGGTACCTCGCGCCGCTGGACCTGTCCAAGGGCAAGATCGCGGTGAAGGACCAGCTGCCCAGTACGGTCGCCACCTACCAGGACAAGACCTACGCGTTCGGCTTCTACGACGTGGCGCTGACCATGTACTCCCGCAAGTCGGTGCTGGAGAAGTACGACATCCGCGTCCCCACCTTCGACAAGCCCTGGACCGAGGACGAGTTCATGGACGCGCTCGCCAAGATCAAGGCGGGCGGCACGTTCAAGAACACGCTGGACCTCGGCACGGGCGACCCCGGTGAGTGGTGGCCGTACGCCTACTCCCCGATACTGCAGAGCTTCGGCGGCGACCTGATCAACCGCTCGGACTACAAAACCGCCAAGGGCGCACTGAACGGTGAGAAGGCCGTGGAGTGGGGCGAGTGGTTCCGCTCGCTGGTCACGAAGGGCTACGCGCCGCAGAAGTCGAGCAAGAGCCCCGCCGACGACTTCCGTAACGGCAAGACTGCCATCCAGTGGGACGGCAGCTGGTCCGCCCAGGCCAACGTCGACAAGTTCGGTGACGACCTGGCGATTCTCCCGCCGGTCGACTTCGGCGACGGGCCGAAGGTCGGCGGAGCCTCCTGGCAGTGGGGCATGAGCTCGACCTGCTCCAACAAGGAAGGCGCCCAGGCCTACCTGAACTTCTCCCGGCAGACGAAGTACTTCGTGGACTTCGCCAAGGCCACCGGGACCATCGCCGCCACCGACGAGGCAGCGCAACAGGTGAAGGGCTACGAGACAGGCGGCCCGTTCAACGTCTTCCTCAAGGCGGCGCAGGAGTTCGCGGTGGTCCGGCCCGTCACCCCGGCGTACCCCTACATCTCCACGGTGTTCTCCAAGACGGCTCGGGACATCCTGGCCGGTGCCGACGTCGAGGGCGCCCTGGACCAGGCAGTCAGCGAGATCGACAGCAACCTGTCGACCAACAACTACTACTCCACCGGCAGCTGACCGCATTCGCCCGTCCCGGCGGACGCGGCTCCTCCCCTCCGCCTCCGCCGGGACACGTACCTGCCTGGATGTCCTATGAGCGCCACAACGACCTCAACGTCCTCTCGACCCGGAAAAACCGATGCTCCGCCGTCGGTCAGGCCGCCGACCCGTATGCGCGCACGGCGCGGAGAGAGCCTCGCCGCCCTCGGCATGGTCAGCCCCGCCGTGTTCCTGCTGGTGCTGTTCATCGTCATCCCCGTCGTGCTGGCCTTCGCGCTGGCGTTCACCAACGCCCGCCTGGTGTCCCCGGTCCCGGCCCAGTTCACGGGACTGCGGAACTTCCGCGCCCTGGTGGACGACCCGCTGTTCTACAAGTCGCTGCGGAACACCTTCTACTTCGCCGCCGTCGTCGTCCCGCTGCAGGGCGGCCTGGCGCTGGTGCTCGCCCTGCTCGTCAACGCCAAGGTCAAGGGCGTCAACTTCTTCCGCACCGTCTACTTCCTCCCGGTCGTCACCTCGATGGTCGTGGTCTCCATCCTGTGGACACTGCTGTACCAGAAGACCGGGCTGGTCAACGAGCTCATCTCCCACCTCACCCTCGGCCAGGTTCAGGGACCGGACTGGCTGACCAACCCGTCCACGGCCATGCCCGCCATCATCGTGATGTCCGTCTGGCAGGGTGTCGGCTTCCACATGATCATCTGGCTGGCCGGACTGCAGACCATCCCGCAGGACCTGTACGAGGCGGCCGACATGGACGGGGCGACGCGCTGGGTGCGCTTCCTGCACGTCACCTGGCCCGGCCTCAGTGCCACCCGCACCTTCGTGCTCATCACCATCACCATCAACGCGTTCGCCCTGTTCACCCAGGTCGCCGTGATGACGCAGGGCGGGCCCCTGGACGCCACCAGCACCGTCGTCTACCAGGCTGTACGGACCGGATACAGCCAACAGCAGACCGGCTACGCGTCCGCGATCTCCCTCGTCTTCTTCGTTCTGGTGCTGGCCGTCTCCCTCGTCCAGCGCTTCCTCACCCGGGAGAAGGACTGACATGACCTCCCTGTCCCCCGCTCCCGCCCCGGCGCCCGCACGTCCGGGCCGCCGCCGGAGGCCGTCGCCGCGCAGGATCGGCGCGCAGACGGCGCGTATCGCGCTCGCCCTGTTCTTCTCGTTCCCGATCGTCTTCATGCTGGTGTCGTCGTTCAAGACGGACGAGCAGATCTTCGGCGACCTGGACGGCATCAAGGCGTTCCTGCCGGTCGGTCACCTCTCCCTGGACAACTACACCGGGGTCTTCGAACGGGTGCCCGCCGTTCGGTTCCTGCTCAACTCCATCGGGATCTCCGCCATCACCGTGGCGCTGAGCATCTTCATCAACAGCCTCGCGGCGTTCGCCCTGTCCCGGATGCGGTGGCGCGGCAAGAAGATCGTACTCACCGCCGTGATCGCGACGCTGATCGTGCCGTTCGAGACCTTCGCCCTGCCGATGGTCTGGTGGGTCAACAAGCTGCCCTGGCTGCAACTGGAGGGCGGCCGGCTCATCGTGACCGAAGGCTGGCTGGACACCTACCAGGTGCAGATCCTGCCGTTCGTCGGGAACGCCATGTTCATCTTCCTGTTCCACCAGTACTTCCAGAGCATCCCCAAGGAACTCGACGAAGCGGCGGTCATCGACGGGGCGAGCTGGTTCGGCATCTACCGGCGCATCGTCATGCCGCTGTCCGGCCCGGCGATCGCCACGGTGGCCATCCTGGCCTTCCTGCCGATGTGGAACCAGTACCTGTGGCCGCTGATGGTCGTCCAGAGCGAGGAACTGCGGCCGGTCATGGTCGGCATCGACTACTTCTTCCAGCTCAACCCCTCCTGGGGCGAGATCATGGCCTACTCGTCGATGATCACCGTGCCGGTGCTCGCACTGTTCGTGTCCTTCCAGCGGGCCTTCGTCAGCAGCATCGCCTCCAGCGGCGTCAAGGGCTGACCCCCACCCACGCCCTTCTCTTCCTCCGCCGCCCCCTGTGCCTCGCGCACCCTTCGAAAGGCCCCGTGTGTCCACGCCGCCCGCCGACCCCCACCTGCCCGCCGTGCACCTGCGGCCGCCCCGCAACTGGATCAACGACCCCAACGGGCTGGTCTTCCACGACGGCTCCTACCACGTGTTCTTCCAGTACAACCCGCACGCCCCGCACCACGCGAACGTCCACTGGGGCCATTTCCGCAGCCCCGACCTGATCACCTGGGAGGAACTCCCGGTGGCCCTCGCCCCCACCCCCGGCGGTGACGACGCCGACGGCTGCTTCTCAGGCAACGCCATCTCCGTCGGCGGCCGACTGGTGGCCTTCTACTCCGCCCACCGCACCGACCGCTGGTGGCAGCCGGTCACCACCGCCGAGTCGCATGACGGCGGCCGCACCTGGGCCAAGCGGCCGGAGCTGCTCATCCCGAAGCCGCCTGCGGATACGACCATGTACCGGGACCCCTACGTCTGGCAGCAGGACGGCCGCTGGCGGATGCTCGTCGGCTCGGCCCTCGCCGACGGCCGCGGAGCGGCACTGCTCTACGAAGCGGATGATCTGGAGAACTGGGTCTTCCTCGGCCCCTTCCACACCAGCGCCCGTGCCGACACCGCCGACCCGGCCGGCTGGGAATGCCCCCAGTACGCGACCTTCGGCGACCGCGGAGCCCTGATCATCAGCGACTGGACCCATCAGGACGGCCCTCGCCACGTGACGGTCCACACCGGCCACGAGGAGCACGGCCGCTTCACCGCGACAGCATCCCCCGTACGACTGGACCACGGCCCGGACTTCTACGCCCCTGCCCTGCTCAGAGACCCCGGGGAAGACCGGTGGCTGCTGTGGGGCTGGTCGTGGGAGGCACGCGACGCGGAGTGGTCGAACGAGGCCGGCTGGGCAGGCGTCCTCACGCTCCCGCGTGAGGTGACCCTGGCAGACGACGGCACGGTCGCCCAGCGCCCCGCCCGCGAACTGCTCGCCCTGCGCGGCGAGCGCGTACTGCACCGCGCCGGACGCGTGACCCAGGCCGAGGCGGTCGAACTGGCACATCTCGGCAGTACTTTCGACCTCACCGCCACCCTGATCCCCGACCCGTCCGGCACCAGCGGACTGCGCCTGGTCACTTCCGCGGACGACACCGAATACCTCGACATCACCCTCGATCCCACCGCCGGCCGGCTCATCGTCGACCGTGGCCACGCATCACTGGATCCGCGAGCACGAACGGGTACGTACACGTTGCCCTGCCCGGCCGCGAAGGTCCCAGGCACACCTGTCGAGCTACGCGTCGTCGTCGACCGCTCGATCGTCGAGATCTACCTCGCCTCCGGCCAGGTCCTCACCCTCAGGTTCTATCCGCTCGGCGACGCACCCTGGCGACTGCACACCCGCACGACAGGCACCGTCGGCACCGAATTCGTCGTCGCGGCATGGGATCTGAATCCCGGCGGAATCCACCAGCAACCCTTTCTGGCAGGCCGAGGGCAGAACGTATGACCGCCCAGCGGTGCGAGTGACCACCAGCACGTGGCACGGCGGGGCGCGCTGCCGCCCCCACGCCGATGACAGGGCACTCGTTGTCCAGCATCACATCGCTCACCGGGTAGGTGCGCGCCCGCGTTCCCGACCACTGCTTCCTCCGTCACGTCGACGTCGGCGAACTTGTCCTGCCACGGGCGCAGCACGTCGGCCGGTTCGTGTGAGGTCGTCCCCCCGCTCCAGCCGTGCACAACGCGCAGCCTTGTGGGAACGGCCCTTGTTCCAAGGGCCGTTCGGTCCACACCGGCGTCAGACCGCCCGGACGGCGACCTCCTCGTGCGGCTGCTCGCCGAGCACCACCTTGAGGGCGCCGGTGTCGGCAGCCCGGGCGAAGACGTCGTACGCCTCCTCCATGCGGTCCAGCGGGAAGGTGTGGGTGACCAGCTGGGCGGTGGGCAGGCGGCCGGCGGCCGCCATGCGCAGCAGGGTGGGCGTGGAGTGGGTGTCGACGAGGCCGGTCGTGATGGTCACGTTCTTGCTCCACAGGTCTTCGAGGTGCAGCGTCGCCGGCTTGCCGTGTACGCCGACGTTGGCCACATGGCCGCCGGGGCGCACCATGCGCGTGCACATCTCGAAGGTCTCCGGCACACCGACCGCCTCGATGACCACGTCCGCGCCGAGCCCGTCGGTCAGATCAGCGATCAACTGTTCGGGTTCCTCACGGGCGTCGGCCACGGCATCGGCTCCGAGCCGCTTGGCGGCCTCCAGCCGGGAGGCGACCAGGTCGACGGAGACGATCCGCTCGGGGGCGAACAGGCGTGCCGTGGCGATCGCCGCGAGGCCGATGGGTCCGGCTCCGACCACGGCGACGGTGTCCCCCGGGCGCACGTGCCCGTTGAGCACGCCCACCTCGTAGGACGTCGGGAAGATGTCCGCCAGCAGTACGGCGTCCTTGCTCGTGACCGCGCTGGGGAGCACATGCACGGACAGGTCGGCGAAGGGGACGCGGACGTACTCGGCCTGGGTGCCGTCGATGAGGTGGCCGAGAATCCAGCCCCCGCCGCCCCGGCACTGGCCGTAGGCGCTCTTCCTGCAGTAGCGGCAACGCCCGCAGGCGCTGATGCAGGAGACCAGCACGCGGTCGCCGGGACGTACGGTCCGGACGTCGCCGCCGACCTCCACGATCTCGCCGACCGCCTCGTGCCCCAGGACCGTGCCCGGGCGCACCTCGGGCACGTCGCCGCTGAGGATGTGCAGATCCGTGCCGCAGATGGTCACGGCGTCGACCCGCACGACGGCGTCGGTGGGTTCCTTGACGGCCGGGTCCGGGATCTCCTCCCAGGCGGACTGCCCGGGGCCGTGGAAGACGCAGCCTTTCATGACGCTCCTCACCGTCCTTCTCAGGGTGCCGGGATTACCCCACACATCCAGCTTGTCCCTCGGCCGTACGTTTCGCTCGGGCCGTCCGGCCCTCATCGCCGGCCGACGGGGTCCTTGTCGCTTCGGTCGGCAGCGAGGAGGGCCCACAGGCCCTGCCGAACCCGGGCGACAGGGACCGAACGGCCCTTCCGCGCACCCTGTCGGCACGGGTTGTCTCGTTTCATGGAACGAGGTCCACGCCGTACCGCACGCATCGCACCGTCGGTGGCGCTACCGTCGTGACTCTGCAAGGTGAGGTCGACGTCGTGACGGCGGCCTCGCTCACGGTCCGCCTGGACGCGCTGACCACCTGTCCGTGCCCCGATCTGGTGCTCGACCTGCGTCCGGTCTCCTTCATCGACTGCGCCGGGCTGGGAGTGCTCTGCCGGGCGCGGACCCAAGCGAAGGCCCGAAACGGTCGGCTACGGCTGGTCACGGACAGTTCGCCGTTCCTGCGGATCCTGCGCCACACCGGTCTGACCGGCGTCTTCGACATCCGCTCCCGGCTGCCCGAGGAGGCGGTCGGGCCGTCGGTGCCGGCGCGGACAGCAGCACGGTGTGGACGCCGGACTTCAGGTACAGAGGGCCAAGTCGCGGTCCCGGAAGCGGCCGGTGGACTCGATCACGACGTCGACGCCGTGGTCGCCCCACTGCAGAGCCACCGGGTCGCGCTCGGCGGTGGCGGAGATGCGTCGTCCGTCGACCGTGAGGGAGCTGTCGCCGTGCCGGACGTCGCGTCCGATGCTGCCGAACGCCGAGTCGTACCGTTGATGCCGACGCGTACGGTCATGGTGGTGAACTCTCGTGTGGGGCAGGGGTTTTCAGGCGTTCCAGCTCCAGTCGGCGACCTCGGGCAGGTCGGTGCCGTGCTCGCGGATCCAGGCCTGGTGGCGGGTGCGGACGTCGGCCATCTGCTGCCGTACGGCGGCGGCGCGGACGGCGAGGCCGGGGACGCGGTCGACGACGTCCATGACCGACCCCACACGCACAGCGCGTCGAGCCCGCGCGCCTTGATCACCCGGTTGAGGTGGGTGTACACGAGGTTGAGGCCGGGCGAGGTGCCCCAGTGGCCGAGCAGCCGGGGCTTGATGTGTTCCGGTCGCAGGGGCTCGGTCAGCAGGGGGTTCGCCATCAGGTAGATCTGACCCGCGGCCAGGTAGTTGGCGGCCCGCCAGTGGGCGTCCAGGGTGCGCAGCTCGGCGTCGGAAAGTACGGTGACGTTCTGGTGTTCGACCTTGGTCATGGGTGACTCCGGAACTCTTCGACGGGGATCATCGGGCGGTGGAGGCGAAATGGCCGACAAGCAGGCGGCGAAGGTGCCGCGCGCGGCGTACGAGAAGGAACTGCTGCGCCTGCAGATGGAGTTGGTGAAACTCCAGGAGTGGGTGCGGGCGGAGGGCGCCCGGCTGGTCGTGATCTTCGAAGGGCGGGACGCGGCGGGCAAGGGCGGCACGATCAAGCGGGTCGCCGAGCACCTCAACCCGCGCGTCGCCCGGATCGCGGCGCTCCCCAAGCCGACGGAGCGCGAGCGCACCCAGTGGTACTTCCAGCGCTACGTCGAGCATCTGCCCGCCGCCGGGGAGATCGTGCTGTTCGACCGGTCCTGGTACAACCGGGCCGGCGTAGAGCATGTGATGGGCTTCTGCACGAACGAGGAGTACCGGCTCTTCCTGCGGCAGTGCCCGATCTTCGAGCGCATGCTGGTCGAGGACGGGATCCTGCTGCGCAAGTACTGGTTCTCGGTGAGCGACACCGAGCAGCAGGAGCGGTTCCGCAAGCGGCTGGACGACCCGCTGCGGCGCTGGAAGCTGTCGCCGATGGATCTGGAGTCGCTCGCCCGCTGGGAGGCGTACTCCCGGGCCAAGGACGAGATGCTGGTGCACACCGACATCTCCGAGGCGCCCTGGAACCTGGTCGAGAGTGACGACAAGCGCCGGGCCCGGCTGAACATGATCGCCCATCTGCTGGACTCCGTGCCGTACCACGAGGTCCCGCCCCCGGTGCTGGATCTGCCCGTGCGCCCGCCGTCGACCGGCTACCAGCGCCCGCCGCGTGATCTGCAGACGTACGTCCCCGATCACGCGGCGAGTCTCTGAGCAGCCGGTCACCGCGCTCACTCCTGCTCGGGCACGATCACGACCGGGCAGGCGGAGTGGTGCAGCACCCCGTGGGTCACCCGGAGCCGTCGACGCCGACGACAATCGGTAGGTCCATCGCCATCCTGATCACCGTCCCATGCCGAGGTCGAACACGATCCGGGCCTTGACCTGGCCGCGCGGCACCTCGTCGATGGAGTCGTTGACGCAGGCCAGGGGGCGCGTCTCGCAGATGACCCTGGTCCGGCCGGCCGCGTGCAGCTGGAAGACCTCGGCGAGGTCCTGCCGGGTGCCCACGATCGAGCCGATCACGCTCGTACCCTTCAGGACCTTGTCGAAGATCGGGACCTGAACGGTGCCGTGGGCGGGCAGGGCGACCATGACGAGCTTGCCGCCGCGCCTGAGGCCCGCGTTGACGGCCGCGAAGGCCGCGTCGTTCACCGCGAGTGCGATGGCCGCGTGGGCGCCGCCGCGCCGCTTGAGCACCTCGCCGACGTTCTCCTTGCGGGCGTCGATGACGATGTCGGCACCGAGTTCGGTGGCGAGTTCGAGCTTCTCGTCGGTGACGTCGATCGCGGCGACAGTGACTCCGGCGATCTTGGCGTACTGCACGGCGAGGTGGCCGAGTCCGCCGATGCCGGAGATCGCGACCAGCTGCGCGGGCCGCACCTCGGCGACCTTGAGCGCCTTGTACGTGGTCACGCACAGGTCTTCCACGGCACACCACGCCCGGCCACCGCCGCCTGACGGATCTGCCCCGGCACCTGGTCCTCCGCGGAATGTCCGTGCCTCGTGCGAGGCTCATGGCATGGACGAATGCCGTCCTCATGGACGCGGTGGACGGCAGATCGTCCCGCACGGAGCCGGGCAGGGCCCTGGAGATCCACCGTCAACCACATCGCGGCATGCGGGTCCGGCTCGCCGCCGACCACGACCTGTGCGTCACGTTCCCAGTCGTCGAAGTCGCCTTTCGAGTCCGCATCGCCTGCGGCCGGCGGTGACCCCGACGGCATCGGACCGTGGGCGGGCGTCGTAGGCCCCCGCAGCGTCCTCTGCTTATGAGACGGCCAGGCGTCGGAACCGACTGTTGTGGAACACCAGGGGTTCGCGATCGGGTTCGGCCTTCAGACCCTGGATCTCCAGCAGAACGATCGTGTGGTCGCCACCGGGGAGCTCGGCGTGCAGCGAGCAGTTCAGCCAGAGACTGGCGCCGTGGATGTACACGCCGCCGTCCTCGTCCGCGTCCCAGTCGACTCCGACGAACCGATCGCCCTCCTTACCGGCCAGCGACCGGCAGATCGCGTCCTGTCCCTGGGCGAGCACACTCACGCCCACATGGCTCCGTCGCCGCAGTTTCGGCCAGGTCGCAGAGGTGTCCTGCACGCAGACCGATATCAGGGCAGGTGAGAGGGAGACCGGGGTGAACGTGCTCGCGGCCATGCCCACCGGGGTGCCGGAGTCGAGTGCGCACACGGCTGTCACCCCGGACGGGAAGCAACCGAAAGCCTGGCGCAGCAGGGCGGGGTTGGTCGGTGTCGCGTCGAGAGGGCTCATCGGGGGCCACCCTTCCGGTGTCGGCGTGTGTGGTGGGGCCGTGCTGCGGCGCGGATCGCGGGGGTTCGCGGGACGGTGGTCAGTGGCGTATGCATCGCTTCCTCGGAGGTCTGGAAAGGTTCCTGCCGGGAGCCGTTCTCGGTGTCACAGGTGTCGGCCTGATCCGTGCAAGGGGTGGGTGGAACTCGCGCGGCGTCGGCTCCGTCCTCGGCTCGTCGGTGTCCGCTACCAGGCGTCAGCTCTGGCCCGACAGAACCGCGCCGAGCTGCCGCAGCGCGCCCGTGTTGCCGACCACGTGCTGGGAGACGCAGCGGACATCGCGCCAGCGGCGCTGCAGCGGACTGGTGCTGTAGAGGCCCGCGCTGCCCGAGAGGGTCATGATCTCGTTGAGGATCCGGATGCCCTCGTGGTGGATGTGCTGGGTGGTGCCCTTGTAGCTGAACCACTCGGCCGCGGTGGGCGCCTCTCCCCCGAGGGCACGGTCCATGACGACGCGTCCGGTCTGCTCCGACAGGGCGGCCAGCGCCGCCGCCCGCAACTGCAGCTCGGCGAACTCCTCCTGGAACACCGGGTCCTCACCGAGGAGGGCCCTCGGGTTGAACGCCGGCCGCTTGGTGGCGGCGAGTTCGGCGAGATCGTCGAGTGCACCGTCAAGGGCGCCGAGGACGACGGCGTCGTGTGAGGCCCCAGTGGGTGAATAAGGCAGGTCGTAAAGGGGGGCGGGGATGTTGTTGTCGCCGAACATCGGCCCCGTGTGGTGCTCGGGCACGAAGACGTCGTCCATCGTGAAGTCCGTGCTCTGCGTGGCACGCAGGCCGACCGCGTCCCAGGTGTCGAGGAACGTGACCTGCTCGGGCCGGAACAACGCGACCCGCATGTCCGGGCGGCCGTCCGGCAGCGGAGGCGCCCCTTCGACCAGAAAGCCTCCGAGCATCCAGTCCGGAGTGAACGGGCCGCTCGCCAGCGGCCATCGGCCACTGATCCGGTAACCGCCCTGCACCGGCGTCGCCAGTCCCTTCGGAGCCACCGCTCCTCGGAGCATCAGATCCGCGCCGCTTCCGAACACCTCTTTCTCCAGCGTCTCCCGGGGCAGCGACCGTACGAAGAACCACGCCATCGAAGCGGCCTGGACGGTCCAGCCGGTCGATCCGTCGGCGCGGGCGATCTCCCGCACCACCCGGGCCCCTTCCAGCAGCCCGAGCTGCTCGCCACCCCACACCCGGGGCAGGGCCATCCGGAACACACCGGCCTCGCGCAGTGCGGCGACGATCTCCGCCGGGACCGCCCGGGCGTCCTCTCCCTCGGCGGAGCGTGCGGCGATCCGGGGAAGGAGTACGCGGACGCGGTCGAGCACACTGTCGCCCATTCCTCGGTCTGTGGATCGGGTGGGGTCAAGAAGGGTGGTCATGGAGGTCTCCTCGTTGGGAGTGCGGGGGCTTGCTCGTAAACCGAGCCTTTTCCACAGGTGAACTGCGGCTTAGGATGACATCCGCGTTACGGCCAGGAAAAGCTGAACTTTCCGATAAGTCTTATTGAGATTTCCCATAGCAGCAGGAGAGAAATGGCAGCCAATTTTTCCCTCCGCCAGTTGGAATACTTCGTCGCCGTGGCGGACACCGGCTCCATGAGCGCGGCAGCGGTGCGGTGCCATGCCTCCCAGGCCAGCATCTCCACAGCGATCGCCGACCTCGAACGCCGCCTCGGCGTGCAGTTGCTGATACGACGTCGGGCGAAAGGGGTCTCGCTCACCGAGGCGGGCAGCCGGATTCTCGGACGGGCGCAGGCGATGTTGACTCAGGCCGACGAGATAACGGCCGGCGCCCAGGCCGAGGAAGGCCAACTGGCCGGCCGCCTGACTGTCGGCTGCTATGCGGCCCTGATGCCTTTCCTGATCCCGCTCCTGGTGGACGGGTTCACTCGGCTTCACCCGGCGGTCAACCTGGAACTGATCGAGGGTCAGCAAAACGAAATGAGACAAGCCCTGGTCCAGGGCTCATGCGATGTCGCCCTGATGTACGCATTCGGTGACGAAGGCGGCCTGTCCTGTACGACGCTCCGCGCAAGTCGCCCGTACGTCATCGTGTCCGCCGACCACCCGATGGCGGGGCGTGAGTCCGTCTCACTCGCCGAACTGGCCGACGAGCCTCTGATCATCTACGCGGAGCCGCCCGCCCAGCAGAACGCCGACCACTGGTTCTCCCTCGCCGGAGCACGGCCGAACATCCGTTACCGCACCTCGAGCATCGAGGCGGTCCGCAGCATGGTCGCCCGCGGTCTCGGCTTCGCCACGCTGATTCAGACCTGGCCGACCGATACCAGCATCGAAGGACTCCCCCTGGTATCCGTGCCGCTCAGCGACCCGCTGGACAATGTCGAGCTCGTGATCGCCCACGCCTCGCACGTCAGCCCCACGCACCGGGCCCGCGCGTTCCTCCAGTACGCCGAGCAGACGCTCGCCGACGCCGGCGGGCCGGACACCATCGACTGACGCGCGTCCGGCTCCGGCCGCCCCCGGCGAACGGCGGCAGCCCCACGGACGGGTGGACACCGTGGGGCTTGCATCCGCTCGGGCCAGGCGCCGCTTTGCCCCTGTCAGGTGTCGCGCTCCGCGCCGACGAGGACGAAGGCCATGGTGGCCGGCCGGTCGCTGCGGTTGCGCCAGCTGTGGCGGGTGCCGTTCTGGATCACGATGTCCCCTGCCGAGAGGGGGGTGCGGTGGCCGTTGTCGAGTTCGAGGACGATGTCGCCCTGCAACACGATGCCGTAGTCCACGGTCGGCGTGGTGTGCATGCCGTCGGGCTCCATGAGGTCCGCGATGCCGGGCGAGTCCGCCCGCTGTTCCCGGTCGAAGGCGACAGGGTCGAACGCCGGGTCGGCCATCGCGGTGTCCGGCGGGAAGGTCAGGACGATGAACCGTGTACCGCCGGGCGCCGGGAGCAGGCTGGTGACCTTCGGCGTGGGGTCTTCCCCTGTCCGGCCGGCCTGCTCGCCGGGTTCGGTGGCCCACGGCAGGCGGGACACCCAGCCCGGGAGGCTGGTGAACTCCCGGCTGCGCGGGATGGGGCCGTCGCTGACGACGACCGACCTGCCGTTCTCGTCATGGCCTGTGACAACTCTGCGCATACGTCTCTCCTCGTTCGGGTCCGTCGGGTCCGTCGGGTCCGCCTGGTCCGCCTGGTCCGACGAACTTCTCGAATCGCTCGGTGTCAGTCGGGCCGGCCGCTGCCGGGCTCGGCCGGGACATCGAGCGCGGCTGCCCAGGCGTCCAGGACGTCCGCCACTGTTGGGGCGGGCGCCCGCAGCAGGGCTGCTGCCACCGTGCGTACGAACAGCCGGTGCCGGTCGTCCGTGAGGTACTCCGCCGGGGACTTGCCGTCCACGCGCGCGAGCAGCAGCGCCGGCAGCAGTGACGCGACCCGCGCCTCAAGGGCCGGCCGGGGCTCCCAGTCGACGCACCGGACGTACTGCTCCGTCAGCGCCCGGGCGGAGTCGAGGAGACCGACTCGGTGCCCGGGTACCACCAGGCTCTTGAGGAGCAGATGGTTGACGCAGAAGGCCAGGTCGAAGGCCGGGTCCCCGTACCAGGCGCACTCGGCGTCCAGCAGCACGGGCCCGGCAGGGCCGACGAGGATGTTCTTGGGGCTGACGTCGCCGTGCACCAGGGCCAGGTGGGTTGTGGCGGTGCGATGGGCGAGGCCTTGGAGGATGTCGCTCAGCTCGGGGTGCGCCGCCGCGGTGGCCAGCAGGTACGGCTCGATACGCAGCGCGTGGAAGTTGTCGTCGGTGGCGAACTCCTCGGCGAGGGCGTCATCGCCCGCGCTCGCGGCGTGCAGGGTCCCGAGCAGCTCTCCGACGGCCGCGGCGGTCGCCCTCTCCACCTGGCCGCCGAACAGCTGCGCCTTCCACACCGGGTACTGCCCGGGGGGCAGGAACGCCATCGCGAAGAGGCCGGCCTCGGCGTCATGGGCCAGCAGCTCCGGCACGCTGTCCGGCCGATGCCGGGACGCGAAACGCATCCACGCCCATTCATAGGCGTTGCGCGACACCGGTGCCTGCCAGTCGGCGGCGACCCGCAGCCGGGCCAGGGCCCGCTTCACGCACAGGGAACGTCCCGGCAGGTCCACCCGCCACAGGTCGGACGAGACACCGCCGGCCAGCGGCGTCCAGCGTGCGGCCTCGCCGGGCCTGGCGAGGCTGTGGGTGAACAGGAAGTCGGCGAGCGAGGTGTCCGGCACCGGGTCCGGACTCACCGGCGCGGAGGGCGAGCTCATCGCCGGTCACCCGACCCGGCGGGCAGACCGCGGGGGCTGTTGCGGGCGTGGGCCGGTTTCTCGCCCGCCAGGATCCGAACGACCTCCTCGGCGGCACGACGGCGCAGCTCCGTGACCGAGGCGTCGGAGGAGAAGGCGACGTGCGGGGTGAGCAGCGCGCCCGGCTGGGCCAGCAGTCCGTCGGGGACGTGCGGCTCGCTCTCCAGGACGTCGAAGGCGGCTCCGTCCAGGTGCCCGCTGTCGAGCGCCTTGATCACCGCGTCGGTGTCCACCAGGCCGCCCCGGCTGACGTTGACCAGCAGGCCGCCCCGCCGCATCAGCGCCAGTTGCTCGGCTCCGATGATGTGGTGCGTGTCCGGTGTGAGCGGCACGTGGAGGATCACCACGTCGCTGCGGCGCAGCAGCTCCTCCAGCCCGGCCATCTCCACTCCGGGGGTGTCCTTCGGCGGGTGCGGGTCGTGGGCCAGGATCCGGCAGCCGAACGCGCCGAGCCGGCCGGCGGTGGCGCGTCCGATGCGCCCGTATCCGACGACGCCGCAGGTCAGCGTCGACAGCCGACGCAGCCGGGCACTGGCGGGGTCCCAACGGCCCGCACGGACGTCCCGGTCGAACACGGCCAGGCCCCGTGTCCAGGCCAGCACCATGCCGACGGCGTGGTCCGCGACCTCCTCGACGCAGTAGTCGGGCACGTTGGTGACCCAGACACCCCGGTCGGTGGCTGCCTCCACGGCGATGTTGTCGAGGCCGACGCCGAGCCTGGCCACGATCCGCAGGTCCGGCGAGGTGCCGATCGCGGTGGCGGAGACGGGCGCCCAACAGGTCAGGATGGCGGCGGGCCGGTGGTCGGCCACCAGTTCCTCGATGGCCTCGGCGGAGGCGGGCTCGGCCGGGCCGGTCACCAGGGTGTGGCCCGCCTCCTCGATGACGGATCGCTCGACGGAGTCGTCGGGCCAGGCGTAGTCGGTGAGCAGCACGGTGCCTGGGCGGCTCGATGGGTTCATGGCAGGTCGTCCTCGCAGAATCGTGCGGCCGCGGCGGACGGTCGGGCGTCGCGCCCGGTCGCGTCCGGTGAGCGGGTCTGATCGCCACCCGGAAGGGCGGCCGACGGCATGTCCGATGGGCCGTCGGGCGCCTCGGGCGGGTCGGAGGGGGTCACTGGGCTCGTCGGCGCTCGCCGACTTGTGGTCGGGGCAGGCGCCGCGGTAGGGCCCTGGAACGGATCACGGGATACCAGGGCACGTCGGATCACTTTGTCACAGCCACGTGATGCTAACGATAGCATTCGACACCTTCGACACGTCAAGGGTGCGACATACACCTGATCGTCGACATCCCGCCACAGGGCCCCTTCCAGAACGGAGGAACCCGGCCGCCACGGGAAACCGGGAGGAGCGAAAGAAAACCCGGGTACACATCTTGACGCGCCCGGTACTTCCCTTCATGGTTTCTGCCAGCGCCGACCGTGTGACCGAGAAGTGTCCGCACGAAGTCCGGCTGTCGAAGACGCCATAGCCACGGACGTCCCCGACGGGCGATACACGGCTGAATTCCGTATGCGGTGTCCGACCGCGCGGCAGCCCGTCGCCCCCATTCCCTCAGTCGACGACCGCTACCGGCGCCGACGCGAGTCCGTGTTCAGCTCACCGCTTCTCGCTCATCGCCCGTACGGACCCCGTACCGGCGATGGATCCGCCACGGCCCGCCGTGGCCCATTCCTCTTCAGGAGCCGCTATGACTCACGCAGCGCAAGTCGACACCACTGCGGTGCCCGCCGGCGAAACGCCGGAAGGCAGCCGGCCCACCATTTCCCGCCCCATGATCGGCGTGGGCTTCCTGCTGATCGTCCTCTCCTACATGGTCAACGCGATGGACCGCCAGGTCTTCCCTCCCCTGCTGCCCAACATCCGCGAGGAGTACGGGTTCTCCCTGGAGCAGGGCGGGCTGCTGGCGACGAACTTCACCCTCGGCATGGCCCTCGCCGGCCTTCCCGCCGGCTACCTGCTCGACCGCTTCCGCCGCAAGACCGTGTTGCTGGTCAGCATCGTGATCTACTCCCTGGGCACGATGGCCACACCGCTGGCGACCGGTTTCGCCGACATGACCCTGTACCGGGTCGTCTCGGGCTTCGGTGAGGGCATGCAGTCCGCCGCCATCTTCGCGGCGATCGGCGCCTTCTTCGCCCAGCGGCGTGGCCTCGCCTTCGGCGTCATCGGCGTGGGCTACTCGATCGGTGTGTTCATCGCACCGCTGATCGGTGTCGGGCTGATGAGCATGCACGGCACCTGGCACTCGCCCTTCTACCTGTTCGGAGCGGCCGGGCTGCTGATCGCCACCGCCTCCCTGTTCCTCGTGAAGACCGGCCTGACCGAGCACTCCGTCGAGAAGGTCGCCTCGACCGGGACCTACGAGTACATGCCGGATTCCGCCTACAACCGCAACACCATTGCTCTGGCCGTCCACGCGGTCATCAGCGGTGTGGCCCTCTACGGGTTCCTCGGCCTCTACCCGACGTTCCTCATCACCTCGCTGAACTACACCCCCGGGCAGGCCGCACTGGCCATGAGTCTCCTCGGCTTCGGCGGCATGACGGCCGTGTTCGGCGGCTGGCTCGGCGACCGCGTCAACCAGCGCAACCTGCTGATGCTGAGCCTGCTGGCCGTCTCCGCCATCAGCGTGTGCATCTACACGACCCACGCCACGGTGGGGATGCAGTGCCTGTTCGCCTTCCTCATGGGCGCCTTCGGGCTGGGCTTCATCTACCCCAACACCAACAGCGCGATGCAGCGGGCCGTCCGCCCCGGCCAGATCGGACGCGCCTCCGGTTTCTTCGTCACCAGCTACTACGGACCGGCGGCATTCTCGGGCCTGCTCTTCGCCGCCCTGGTGGACTCCTTCGGCTGGAGCCAGGCCGGGCTGCTGCAGGTCACGGTCCTGCCGCTGCTGGGCGTGGTGGCCCTGGCCTTCGTCCGCACCTCGCAGTTCAACAACGCGGCCGGCCAAGCGCTCCGCTAGGGCACAGTGATGAACCCGCGGGCCGGTGGGGGCCGGCC
>NZ_JBHVDX010000197.1:0-19857 GCF_042802555.1 Streptomyces sp. NPDC057474
GGCCGGAGGCCCGACCAGGGGCGCGGGGCTGTGTCGATCATGCGGCTCCGCCGCGTGGGCACGACCAGCCCCCACACACCCGCACCCGGCTCACAGAGCCCAGGCCGCCCCCACCATCACCGCTTCTTGATGCGCAAGAACGTCACGGAGTTGGCCGGAAACGTGTAGCTGAACTCCCCAGCCACCCCACTGAACGTAGACGTGACCGGCGCGACCGGCGTAGCCGTCTCCGTGTTCACCGCGTCCGGCGCGGCCGTGAGCGTGGTCACCCGGGCCTTCGAGCGCACCTTCGCACCCCCGAGGTCGATGGCCGTACGCGCGGCCACGGACTGTGCGTTGACGACCTTGACGATCAGATCACCGGTCTTCGCGTCACGCGTCACGACCTGCCGGAACGGCTCCGCCGGCTTGTTGTCGGTGAAGCTGCCCCACTCCTGGCCGTCGAGCAGCAGGGTCACCTGCCGCCCCCGCACCTTGACCTCGACGTCGTACGTACGGCCCGTCTCGATCGTGCCCGGCTTGGAGATCAGCGAGGACTTGCCGCCGTCCACGGCCTGCTCGACCGCGCTGGTGGTGTTGTTCCAGCCGCCGAGGTTCCACCAGTAGAAGTTCCCGGTGTCCTTGACGCCGAAGGCGACCAGGAAGCCCTCCTTGCCGGACTTCTTCGTGGCCTTCACCTTCACGTCGTAGTCGTGCCAGGCGGTGTCTCCGGCCGAGACCAACGTGTTCTCGGCGGCCACATCGGTCTGCACGTACTGCCCGTCCTGGACGCTCCAGCTGCCCTTGCCGGTGTGGGTCCACTTCGAGGCGTCACCGCTGAAGTCGTCGGTGAGCAGCCTCGTACCGTCCGCCGAGGTCACCTGCACATCGTCGTACGCCGCTGTCGTCGCCCAGGTGGAGAGGCCCACGGCTCCGGTGATCGGGCCGGAGAGCGCCGGCGTACCGGTGGCCGTCGACGGCACCACACGGTCCCCGACGTTGTTCATGAAGAGCTTCTGGGCCTCGTAGTTGGCGGAGTTCCACGACGCCTGGTTGTTGAACCAGATCATGTCGGGGCTCCACTGCACATAGTCCTCGTTGGCGAGGAGCGGAGCGTAGGAGGCGAGCTTCACGATGTCGGCGTTGCGCTCCAGGCCGGTCATGAACGCGGCTTCGGAGAGGGCGTTCTTGAAGGCGTTGCCCTGGGAGGCGTACTCGCCGAGGAAGACCTTCGGGCCGCTCCGGTCGTAGGCGTCGTAGCGGTCGTTGTTCTGGAGGAACCACTGCGGGCTGTTGTAGTAGTGCTCGTCGACCATGTCGACGTTCGCCTCGCGGTTCAGCTTCCACGCGGTGTCGAAGGTGGTGCCCGTGTCGTCGGGGCCGGAGTTCGAGATCACCGTGATGTCCGGGTACTTCGCCTCGATGGCGGCCCGGAACTTCTGGAAGCGGGCGAAGAACTCGTTCGGCAGATTCTCCTCGTTGCCGACGCCGAGGTGGGTGAGGTGGAAGGGCTTCGGGTGGCCCATCTGGGCCCGCTTCTTGCCCCACTTGCTGGTCACGGGCCCGTTGGCGAACTCGATGAGGTCGAGCGTGTCCTGGATGTGCCGCTGGAGCAGGGACTCGTCGTCGGTGGCCCTGTTCTGCCCGCAGCCGGTGACGAGGGCGGGCACCACGGGCAGCGGCATCGCGCCGACGTCCTCGGAGAACTGGAAGTACTCGTAGTAGCCGAGGCCGTAACTCTGGTTGTAGCCCCAGAAATTGGCGTTGGTGGCGCGCTGCTCGACCGGGCCTATGGTGTCCTTCCACTGGTACGAGCGCTTGCGCTCCCAGTTCGAGGCCTCGCTGTAGTCCTGCATCGAGCCGGTGTTGACGAGGCAGCCGCCGGGGAAGCGGACGAATCCCGGCTGCAGCGCGGCGATCTTCTCGGCGAGGTCCTTGCGCAGACCGTTCTTGTGGCCCTTGTAGGTGTCGCGCGGGAAGAGGGACACCTCGTCGAGGGCCGCGGCACCGGCGGAGGCGACGGCGAGACGGCCGTCACTGCTGGTACGGGTCGCGGTGAAGGTGGCCCGGTACTTGGCCCAGCCGCCCTTGACCGCCACCCGGCGGGCCTTGGCGAGCGTGCCGTCGGCGTCCTGGAGGGTGACGGTCAGCGTCGTACGGTTCTCGGCGCGTGCCCACACCGAGAAGTCGTATTTCTTGCCCTCCTCGACGCGGACCCCGCTGTTGTAGCCGGCGTTCGTGACGGCCGAACCGGCGCCCAGGGAGAGGTAGTTGCGGTTGCGCTCATTGAGCCGGCCGGCGTCGTTCACGACCTGCGCGGCGCCGTCGACGGCCCAGGAGGTGAGGGGGGTGTACGCGCGGTTGTCGGCGGTCGAGTACTCGAAGGACCGGTTCTGCACGAGTTCGGCGTACAGACCGCCGTCGGCGGCCCGGTTGATGTCCTCGAAGAAGACGCCGTACATCGTGTCGTCGATCTTCGCGCCCTTGGCGGAGGGGTCGACTGTGATCGCGTAGTCGGTGACGTCCTCGGCGTGCGCGGGCGCCGGGACGGAGGCGGCCGCCACCAGGAAGGCGGTGGCGGTGAGGCCGAGTCTCCAACGGGTGCGGGTGCTGCGTGACATGGATACTCCGCGGCTCGGGGTGGGGGTCATGGAGTTGTTCGAAATATCAGACAATGATCAGCACATCGAACGGCAAGATAGGGAGGTGACCAAGACAGCGTCAACGGGTCGCACAGCACCGAAAGTGTCGAAAGTGAAGGACGGATGGGCGATTTCCTGCCAGTTCCTGATGTACTGGCCCATCTCTCCGGGCGTTGGCGGGTCCTGCGGTCCGTGCGGGATCTCGCGAGCGGGGCCGAAGGGGAGTTCACGGGAACGACCGTTTTCAGCCCGCTGAACGACGGCGGCCTTCTCCACAGGGAGGTCGGAACTTTCGTCTGGCAGGGCGTCCCGCGCCCCGCCGAACGTACCCTGCGCTTCCTGCCGGGCCCCACCCCCGGCACGGCGGACGTGCGCTTCGCCGACGGCCGCCCCTTCCACGACCTGGACCTGACCACCGGCCACTGGCGCACGGACCACCCCTGCCTCGCCGACCTCTACCGGGGCGAGTTCGAGGTGGACGACGAGGACCACTGGCGGACGACCTGGCGGGTCGGCGGCCCCGCGAAGGACCAGCTCCTGGTCACCGGCTACACACGCGAGCGAGTGCGTTGAGAACCTGAGCCCCGCCTACCGCGCTGCGCCCAACCGCAGGTTCCAGCGGCCCGCGTGACCCGCGACCGTGACCGTCGACAACGGGCGGATGTCCATGTTCCAGTACGACGACGGCGGGGCCTTCAGCGCGAAGACGAGGGCGGCACGCAGCACGGACGGCTCGGCCACGGCGACGATGCGGCCGCCCTCGCCCGCCGGACGGGTTTCGAGCCAGCCACCTATGCGGGAGATGAAGGCGATCAGCGACTCGCCGCCGTGCGGCGTGGCGTGCGGGTCGGCGAGCCAGGCGTCCACGGCCGAGGGCTCCCGGGCCATGGCCTCGCCGAGTGTGAAGCCACGCCAGCGGCCCATGTCGCAGTCCCGCAGCGCGGGCTGGGCCAGCGGCGCGTAGCCGAGGGCGTCGCCGGTGGCCCGGCTGCGGGGCGTCGGCGAGCAGTAGCGCAGCTCGGCCGCCGCCAGCGGCACCAGCTCATGGGCGGCGCGCTGCACTTCGTCCCAGCCGGCCTGGTCCAGCGGCCGGTCGTCCTCGAAACGCTCCGCGAGCAGCGAGGAGCAGCGCGCGGCGGCGACGAACGTGACCCGAAGATGCATGCGGCGATGGTGGAACGGGTTACTCCGCAGGTCAAGAGGCGTTACTCAGGAGTTACCCGGGGTTCCCCGGCCCTCACCCGCAGCGTTCGTCGCCGTACCCGGGCCACTCACCCGGGCCGCTCGTCGTCGAGGCCGGCAACTCACTCGAACACAAGCGCCATCCACTGGTCCGGCTTGGCGAGCGGCTCGAAGCCGAGCTTCGCGTAGACGCCGTGCGCGTCGTGCGTGGCGAGCAGGATGCGGCGCAGCCCGTACGGCCGCAGCTGCTCGCGCACGGCCGCGACCAGGGCCGTGCCCAGCCCCTTCCCGCGCGCCGACGGGTCGACGTACACATCGCAGAGCCACGCGAACGTGGCCCGGTCGGTCACCACCCGCGCGTACGCGACCTGCTCCCCCGAACCCGCCTCGTACACCCCGAAGTTGAGGGATCCGCGGATCGCGTTCTCGTGCTTCTCGCGGGGGCGGCCGAGGGCCCAGTACGCGTCGGTGGACAGCCAGTGGTGGACCCGTCCGACATCGATGCGGTCGGGGTCGTCGGACATCTCGTAGCCCTCGGGCAGGCCGGGCAGGGTCGACTCGTCGCTCATGGCTGGACGTTCGCAGGCCAGGAGCCCGCTGTCGAACCGTTTACGGCCGCCTTCAGCCGCCTCACCCCTTCCGCGATCTCCCCCACCCCGGCGACACCGGCGAAGCTCAACCGCAGGTGCCCGGCCGGAGGTTCGGCGCTGAAGTAGGGGCGGCCGGGGGTGACGGCGACGCCCGCGCGGAGGGCGGCGGCGACCATGGCGGGCTCGTCCGTGCCGTCGGGGAGGCGCAGCCACAGGTGGTAGCCGCCGGAGGGGATGTGGGGCAGGGCGAGTTCGGGGAGCCGCAGGCGCAGCGCGGAGGTCAGCGTGTCCCGGCGGTTCTTCAACTCCCTTGAGACCGCTCGGAGATGGCGGGGCCAGGCGGACGAGCCGACGAGTTCGAGGGCTGCCTCCTGGAGGGGGCGCGGCACGAAGAAGGTGTCGACGACCTGGATGGCGCGCAGCCGTTCCAGGACCGGGCCCCGGGCGGCCAGGGCACCCACCCGGAGGCTGGGCGAGGTCGCCTTGGTCAGCGAGGAGACGTGCACGACCACGCCGTCGGAGTCGTCGGCCGCCAGCGGTCGCGGCAGGGGCCCGGAGTCCTCGTGCGCGAGACGGCGTACGAAGTCGTCCTCCACGACGAAGGCCCCAGCCTCGCGGGCGATGCGCAGCACCTCGCCCCTGCGGTCGGCCGACAGGGCGGCGCCGGTGGGGTTCTGGAAGAGCGGCTGGCAGACGAAGACACGGGCGCCGGACGCCTTGAACGCGTCCGCGAGCAGGGCGGGTCTGACCCCGTCCGCGTCCATCGGCACCGGGACGGGCCGCAGCCCGGCCGCCCGCGCGATCGCCAGCATGCCCGGATAGGTGGGCGATTCGACCAGCACGGGTGCCCCGGGCGGCGCGAGCGCGCGCAGGGCGGTGGTCAGGGCGGACTGGCCGCCCGCCGCGACGATCACCTCGGCCGCGGTGATCGCCCCGCCGATGCTCCGCGCGAACCACTCGCGCAGTTCCCAAACGCCCTCGACCGGCGGCCGCGCCCACACCCCGGGCCGCCGCCCGGCCCTCGACAGGGCCGCGCCCATGGCCTGTTCCGGCTGCAGCGACGGGTGCAGATAGCCGCCGTTGAACTCGATCACGCCGGGCGGCGGAGAGGCGAGCGAGACCAGCACTCCGGAGGCGTCCACCGTGCGGGGCGACGGCTCGGCACTGCCGTCCGCGCTCAGCGCGACCTCCTGCCAGGACGTGTCCCCCACGACCGCCGCACCGCTCTCGCGCGGCCGTGCCCGGAAGGCGCCCGCCCCGGGCCGCGTCACCACGAGCCCCTCGGCGGACAACTGCGCCAGGGCCCGCGAGACGGTCACCGGGCTCACCCGGAACCGCTCGACGAGGGCCCGGCTCGACGGCAGCTTTCCACCAAGAGAGTAGCGGTCCAGCTCCCCTCGCAGCTGTTCGGCCAGTTCCGCGACACTGCTACGCTCATGCATGAGAGTAGAGAGTAGCGCTATCGCCCACAGTTCAGTAGCGGTGGGCGGTCACCCGGAAGGCACCGACCCGCGACCGGCCACCTCCGGAACCCGGTCCTCCGCCGACGCCGACACCGGCACCGACACCGACACCTGCACCGACACCTGCACCGACACCTGCCCGGCCGTGCCCGAGACCGAGCCCCGCCACCGCCACCGCCACCGCACCGGCGGCACCCTCCAAGCCGCCCTCGGCGTGACCGCGTTCTCCCTCACCTTCCCCGCCACCGCCTGGGGTCTGGAGGGCTTCGGCCCCTGGTCCCTCGTCGCCGTGCGCAGCGTCCTCGCCGCCGTCATCGCGGGCGGCTGCCTGCTGGCGGTGGGGGTCCCCCCGCGCGAGCGCAGCCGAGCGTGGGGGAGCGTGCGGCTGCCCGGCCGTCGGCACTGGGCAGGGCTCGCGGTCGTGGCCGCCGGAGTGGTCGTCGGTTTCCCCCTGCTCACCACGCTCGCCCTGCAGACCTCGACCACCGCGCACGCCGCCGTCGTGGTCGGTCTGCTCCCGCTGACGACCGCGCTGTTCTCGGCGCTGCGCATGGGCACGCGCCCCTCACGCACCTTCTGGGCCGCCGCCCTCACAGGGGCCGCCGCAGTCCTCACGTTCACCGTGGCACAGAGCGGCGGCGCCCTCACGACGGCCGACCTCTATCTCTTCGGCGCCCTGCTGGCGTGCGCGGCCGGCTACACCGAGGGCGGCCGACTGGCCCGGGTGATGCCCGGCTGGCAGGTCATCGGCTGGGCCCTGGTGCTCTGTCTGCCGCTGAGCGTGCCGGGCGCGCTGCTGGCCCTGTCGTACGAGCCGGTCCAGCTGACCGCGCACAGTGTGGCCGGGCTGCTGTGGGTGGCGGCCGGGTCCCAGTTCCTGGGGCTGGTCGTCTGGTACCGGGGCATGGCGGCGATCGGTATACCGAAGGCCAGCCAGTTGCAGTTGGCGCAGCCGCTGCTCACACTGGTGTGGTCGGTGCTGCTCCTCGGGGAGCAGCTCACCCCGGCCGCGCCCCTGACGGCCGTCGCCGTGCTGGTCTGCATCGCGGTCACCCAGCGCACATCCGCCTGAGAGCCCGTACGCACACCGGTCCAACCGGCGCCGCCCGCAATAGACTGCGGTCACGGACCGCCACTCCCGTGCTAGACGAGGAGGCCCCCGATGGAGGCAGCTGTAGGCGACACCCTGCTGGTGCACGGCAGGACCGTCGGGCACCACGACCGGACCGCGGAGGTCCTGGAGGTGCTCGGCCAGAACGGGAATCCGCCCTACCGGGTCAGGTTCGACGACGACGGGCACGAGGCGCTGATGGCCCCGGGCCCGGACACGGTCGTCCGTCACCCCGGGGATCCGAGGTAGCCGCCACGCGTCCGTCCCCCCGCTCCCGTCAGCGCGGTGGTTCCGCCGGCCGCTGGTAGTGGTCGGCGACCACGCGTGCCATCGCGCCGATCTTGTCGAGCCCGACCTCCTTGGCCGAGAAGAAGACGTGCCCACGCGCCTCCGGGACGTCGCGGGCCAGGGTGAGGTGCGCCGACAGCTCGGCCGGGTCCTGCCAGGCCGCGGGCTGCGCCGGGTCGCCCGCCTTGTACAGGGCCTCCCCGATGTACAGCCGCGTCCCACTGTCCCGGGCCGTCTCGGCCCACCAGGGCAGCAGCTTGGCGTAGTCGGCGGCGCCGAAGCCGATGTTCCAGTACAGCTGCGGCACGATGTAGTCGATCCAGTTCTCCCGGACCCACTTCCGCGTGTCCGCGTACAGGTCGTCGTACGTCTGCACGCCCGCCTGGGTGTCCGAGCCCCGCTCGTCGGTCGCGGCGTTGCGCCACACCCCGAAGGGGCTGATCCCGAACTGCGTGCCGGGGCGGATCACCTTGATCTCCGCCGCCGTCTCCCGCACCAGCTTGTCGATGTTGTCGCGCCGCCAGGCCGCCCGGTTGGGGAAGCTCCCGCCGTATCGGTCGTACACCGCGTCGTCGTCGAAGACCTGACCCGCCACCGGGTACGGGTAGAAGTAGTCGTCGAAGTGCACGGCGTCGACCGGGTACTTCCGTACGGCGTCGAGCATGGCCGTCCGGACGAAGGCGCGGACGGCGGGGATGCCGGGGTTGTAGTAGAGCTTGCCGCCGTAGGGGACGACCCAGTCGGGGTTCTCACGGGCCGGGTGCGAGGCGACGAGACGGCTCGGGTCGGTGTGGTTGGCGACCCGGTACGGGTTGAACCAGGCGTGCAGTTCGAGACCCCGGGCATGGGCCTCCTCGACCGCCGTGGCCAGCGGGTCCCAGCCGGGGTCCTTGCCCTGGGTGCCGGTGAGGTACTGCGACCAGGGCTCGTGCGGGGAGGGCCAGAGCGCGTCGGCGGTCGGGCGGACCTGGAAGATCACCGCGTTGAGGCGTCGGTCCACGGCGGTGTCGAGGTGGGTGAGGAGCTCGGCGCGCTGCTCGTCGGCGGTCAGGCCCGACTTGGAGGGCCAGTCCCGGTTGACGACGGTGGCCAGCCACATACCGCGCAGCTCGCCCTCGGCCGCCCTGCGGCGGGGGCTCGGCTCCCCGCCGGCCGCCGCGGTACCGGCCGCCACACCGCCCGCCGCCAGGAGTGTCACCGCCGCGGTCGCCCAGAACGCCCGTCGTGACATCCGTGGCTTCCGATGCATCGTCGTACCTCCGCGTCCCGCGTGTCCGCCTCGTCGCGGACCGTTCCCGGGCCAGCCTTCCACGGGACACCCGGAATACTGATCAGTAGCCGTCGCGGGTAACGTGCAGGTTTGGCGCAGGCCCACACCAGGGGTATCTGCCAGGCACGTAGACCAGTGAAAGGGACGATGTGACGGACTTCCCAACGGGAGATCTCGCACGAGTCGGAGTCGTGGGCTGCGGCCAGATGGGAGCGGGCATCGCCGAGGTGTGCGCCCGCGCCGGACTGGACGTGAAGGTCGCCGAGACCAGCGGCGAGGCTCTGGAGTTCGGCCGTACCCGGCTGTTCAACTCCCTGTCCAAGGCAGCCGAGCGCGGCAAGATCACCGAGGCGGAGCGGGACGAGACGCAGGCGCGCCTGAGCTTCACCACCGACCTCGGCGAGTTCGCCGACCGTGACCTCGTCATCGAGGCGGTCGTGGAGAACGAGCAGGTGAAGACCCAGATCTTCCAGGTGCTCGACCAGGTGGTGACCCGCCCGGACGCGATCCTCGCCTCGAACACCTCCTCCATCCCGCTGGTGAAGCTCGCGGTCGCCACCTCGCGGCCCGACCACGTCATCGGCATCCACTTCTTCAACCCGGCCCCGGTGCAGAAGCTCGTCGAGCTGATCCCGGCGCTCACCACCTCCGAGGGCACCCTCAGCCGGGCGCAGCTGTTCGCCGAGAAGGTGCTCGGCAAGCACTCCGTGCGCGCCCAGGACCGCTCGGGCTTCGTCGTCAACGCGCTGCTCGTGCCGTATCTGCTCTCCGCGATCCGGATGTTCGAGTCGGGCATCGCGGGCCGCGAGGACATCGACAACGGCATGGAGCTGGGCTGCGCCCACCCGATGGGCCCGCTGAAGCTCTCCGACCTGATCGGCCTGGACACCATCGTCTCCATCGCCAACAGCATGTACGAGGAGTACAAGGAGCCGCTGTACGCCGCTCCCCCGCTGCTCCAGCGCATGGTGGACGCAGGGAGGCTCGGCCGGAAGTCGGGGTCGGGCTTCTACTCGTACGCCTGATTCCCCAAAGGCCGACCACGGACGGTCAGTTGCCTTCCCGCACGGGCCCGGCACCGGAGAACGGTGCCGGGCCCGTCGTATTCACACACCGTGTGCGCGGCGGACACGCATATGCCGTTCGCACACTCTCCCCACGCGCCCACCAGGCGAGTTGACTTCACGTGCGCAGGCAAAGGATGGGATGACTACAGAAAGGAGCGGACTCGTGGCCATCGACCCCGAGCATCCCGTGCACCACGGCGAACTCGCAGAGTTACGCCGCCGCCTGGATGTGGCGCACACACGCGTCGAAGGAGGGCTGACCCTGTTGAGCCACCGCGCCGAACAGAGCGCCAAGGAACTGGACGACCTGAACACCCGGGTCGTCACCCTGGAGCACGCCCGCTGGCCCCTGCCCGCGGTAGCGGCGCTCACGGCCCTGGGCGCCCTGGTGGTGTCCGTCTGGCAGGCGCTGGGCCGCTAGGGCCTGTCGTCCGGATCATGCCTGGGCCGCAGGGCTTGGCACGCGCAGCTGCCGCGTTGTCGTCAGTTGCCGACTCCCCCACGCTCGGCTTCGCTCGAGCGGGAGGGACCCCCATCGCGTCGACGCCCTCCTCCGCCCTGCAGCTGCACGCTCCCCCACGCTCGGCTTCGCTCGCGCGGGAGGTACCCCCATCGCCCCGCTCACCGGCGGTCGTCAGGTGCTGTGGCCCGAAGTCGGCACGATCCGGACGACAGACCCTAGGCCTCCGGGCGGGACGCGATGGGGGATTCAGGGCTTGGCGTCCTGCCCGAGGCGCAGGTGGTGCAGCAGGAGCAGAGCGGCCGCCATGTTGGCGGCCGGGACCTCGCCGCGGGCGACCATGTCGGGAACGAGCTTGAGGGGAACCCATTCCCTGCGGTCCGACTCGAAGTCGTCCACCGGGTGACCGACATACGCGCCCTCGTCGGCCCAGTAGATGTGGTGCCGGGCGTCGGTGAGCCCGTTGGAGGGCTCGACGCTCATCAGGTGGTGCAGGGGTCCCGGCCGCCATCCGGTCTCCTCCTCCAGTTCGCGGGCGGCCGCCTCGGCGATGGCTTCGCCGTCCTCGACGACGCCCGCCGCAAGCTCCCACCCCCAGCTGTCGGTGATGAAGCGGTGCCGCCACAACAGCAGCACCTCGTTGGCCTCGTTGATCACGGTGGCCACGGCCACGGGCCGCAGCCGGATCAGGAAGTGATCGAGGTGCCGTCCGTCCGGCAATGCGACATCTGCGAGATTGACGCTGAACCAGCGGTTCGAGTACATAGTTTGTTCGCTCTGTTTCGTCCACTGCATGGTTCTGCCACCTTCCGCCGAGTAAGTGGCAATATCGCAGCAGGAGCTTGGTGACAGCAGGCGCACAGCCGGTGCACGGCGGCGCCCGCGGACGGCGTCAGAGCGGTACGCGCAGTGCTCCGTCGATGAGTTCGGCGGCTTCGGAGGTCCCCGCGCAGCCGCTGCGCACGAGGTGTTCGCGAACCGCCCGCAGTCTGTCACGCAGGCGCATGGACTCCATTCCCCGCGCCCGCTCGGCCATTTCCACGGCGGTGGCCACCGCCTTGTCCGCGTTGCCCTGCCGCAGCTCGATCTGGCTGAGCATCGCGAGCCGGTGCACACGCCCCCGGTCGTGCGCCGGGGTGTCGACGGCCGCCACGGCATGCTCCGCCGCAGCCGTCAGGTCACCGAGGCTGAGCAACGCCTCCGCCACCTGTACGTTCACCAGGCCCGGTTGGACATAGCCGGTCTCATCGGGTTCGTAACCGCGCCGGATGCGCTCGGCGGCCTGCTCGGCCCGCCGGATGCAGGACAGCGCACTCGTGCCGTCGCCCAGGTGCGCGTACGCCTTCGCCTGCATCGCGTAGAGGTCGGAGGCGAGCGCCGGCGTGATGTGCTTGCCCGCGGTGCGCAGCGCCGCCTCGGCGAAGGCGACGGCCTGCCGGTACTCCCGCATGAACAGCGACTGGTTGACAAGGAGCGCGATGACATAGGCACCCAGCCCCCGGTCCCCGCTGGCCTTCGCCAGGCGCAGCGCCTGGTGGAAGTACCGCTGGGCCAGCCCATGGGCGTCGGAGTCGTACGCGCAGATCCCGGCGATCGCCACCAACCCCCCGGTGGCCCGGTGCAGTTGGCGTCCGGTGGCGTCGGTGTAGCTGCCCCGCAGCAGCGGCGCGGCCTCCGCGTTGAGGAACCCGACGATCCGGGTGCGGGTGGCGACTCCCCCGGCCTTCCGGTACATCTGCTCGTAGTGCGTACGGGCCGCGCGCAGCATCTCGATGTCGGCCATGCTGACGCGATGCCGTCCGCCACGGGACACATCGACGTCCTCCGGCGGGTTCTCCCACTCCCAGACGGGCATCACGGCGGGCGTCCCGGTGACGGCGAGAGCACCGAGGACATGCGGGCGCTGCTGTTCGTCGGAGCGCCACAGGGCGGTGGCGCGCTCCACGAAACCGGAGAGCCCGGCACCGTGCTGGGAGGTCAGCTCGCCGGGCACGCCGAGCCCTATGTCGTCGAGGGTCACTGTCCGGTGCAGCCGCCCGGCCAGCACCTCACAGATCAGGTCGGGCACCTGGCCGCGCGGCCGCTGCCCCTTCAACCACCGTGCCACGGCGGTGTGTTCGTACCTCAGCGCCAGCCCCCGGGCCCGCCCCGCCTGGTTGACGTGCGCGGCGAGACCGGCGTGGGAGATACCGGCCTCGTCGAGGATCGCGTCGAGCAGGGTGTTGGGCTGCATGGAGGCCCTCCGGTGGCTCGGTGCCGGCGAGTGGCAGCGTAGCGCCTCCCCTTTCACACGGGGTGCGAAGGGAATGCCCGAATTCGGGCTGTGCGCGCGCTGTCGCAGAGAGTTTCGGACCGGTTGACTGAAATGCCTCGCAAGAGGCCGGCCGGGCCGCCGGCTCCCCCCTCGTACAGTGCGGTGGCCCTGCCGGACGGAACGGGGGCGACTACGGGGCGGGAGCGACGGGTGGGGTGTCGGCTGCGGGTGCGTCGTGGCTTGTCGCGCCCCGCGGCGGAGCCGCAGATTCAGGCAGCCCCGCGCCCCTGAAAACCGGCGCTCGGCTGATGAAGCGGTCATTGCGGAGTACCAGTATCGCGATGTCGTCCTTGGGCCTTCCCGCTGTGTGGCGGAGGAGTTGGGTGAACACCGCGCGGAGCACCGACTGGGGAGAGACGGGGCGGCCTCGCACGGCTTCCGCCAGGGCGCCCGCCAAGGGAAAGAAACGCCCCTGTGGGTCCCTCGCGTCCTCCACTCCGTCCGTGTGGAGGAAAAGGGCCTCGCCGGGGAGGAGTTGGCCGCACGGGGTGACCGGCGGCTCGACGGGGAGGGGAAACGCGCCCAGCGGGGGCATGGGATCGGCACCGGCCAGCAGTTCCGCTCGGCCGCCGCTGAGGAGATACGGCCAGGGGTGGCCGCAGTTGAGGGCGTGGAGTTCGCCGTCGGGGGCGATCTCCAGGAGGAGGACGGTGACGAAGTCCTCGGTGTCCTCGGCACGGGCGCGGTCGCGGAGATGCCGGGCGAGGGCGCGGTCGAGGCGGGCGAGGACTCCGGCGAGTTCGGCCTCGTCGTGGACGGCCTCGCGGAAGCTGCCCAGCACGGCGGCGACGGTGCCGATGGCGGCAAGACCGTGACCCCGTACGTCGCCCATCACCACCCGTACGCCGTGCTCGGTGGCGATCACCTCGTACAGGTCGCCGCCGACGCTCGCGCCCCGGTCGGCGGAGAGCTGCGCGGCGGCGACGGCCAGTCCGTCGATCCGCACGGGCAGCGGTCGCAGCAGCACGCTCTGCGCGGCGCCCGCGACCTCGCGCGCCTGCCGCACTTCCCGCAGCATCACCTGCCTTACGCGCAGCATCAGCCCGGTGCCGACCGCGAAGAACACGGCACTGCCGGCGATCCGGGTCCCGAGCCCGTCCCTCTGCGCCAGCGGACAGACCCACTTGTACGTGATCGCCGTCGCGCCCCACACCGCCGGCAGCCCCAACGCCAGCGCTCTCCGCAAGGACCGCCGGTCGGAAGGACGACGCCCCCGGGACCACGCCCGCCGAGGAGTCCCAGCCCTGATTCGAATCATGCCGTTGGCCCCCCATCAGGCCCGGACAGCGCGAAAGGCCCCGAAAGGCCGGTCCGATTCTGTCGACCGCATGCCCCGATCGGGGAGTTCGCCCGAAGTTGTCACCCAAATGAGTGAGGAGATTGCGGGGGCATGTGGGGGTGTGGGGGCTTGCCCCCACAAGGGGCGCGGGGAACTGCGCGACCAGCCACGGACAACCCGCGGCCGCCGAAAACCCGCAGCTCCCCGCCCCTTGGGCGCCCTAGCTCCTCAGAACCGCCCCCGTACGCTCGCCCGCGAGGGCGACCGCCGCATCCCGAGCCGCCGAAGCCTCATCAACGGTCAGTGTCCGATCCACGGCCCGGAAGCGCAGCGCGTACGCCAACGACTTCCGCCCGTCACCCAGTTGCTCCGCGTTCTCGTAGACGTCGAACAGCCGGATGCCCTCCAGCAGTTCACCCGCACCCTCGCGCAGCGCGGCCTCCACGTCGGCGTGCGGCACGAACGTGTCCACCACGAGGGCGACATCCTGCGTGGCGACGGGGAACGAGGAAATGCTCGGTGCGTGCGGGGTGTTGTCCCCCACCTGCTCCAGGGCGTCCAGGTCGATCTCCATCGCGGCGGTCCGGGCCGGCAGCCCGAGCGCCTTGAGCACGCGCGGGTGCAGTTCACCGGCGTGGCCGACGACCCGCTCGGTGCCGTCCGCGACGACCACGAACTCGGCGCACCGGCCCGGGTGCCAAGGACCGTACTGCCCCTTGCGGACGACCAGTTCGGCACCGGCCTCGCGCGCGACCGCGCGCCCCGCCTCGATGGTGTCGGCCCAGTCGGCCGGGCGGCCCTTGCCCCACCAGCCGGCCTGCTCGCGGGCTCCGGCGACGACGACGGCGACATGGCGCGGCTGCTCGGGCAGCGCGGCGTTCAGCGTCGCGATCTCCTCGTCGGTGGGCCGGCGGTCGACCGGCAGCGCGACGGCGACACGCTGCTCCTCGCGCGGGAGGAAGACCAGCCCGGTCTCGAACAGGGCCAGGTCGTGCGAGCCCCGGCCGTCGTTGCGCCGCAGCGCACCCAGCAGGCCCGGCAGCAGCGACGTGCGGAGCGCGGGCTCCTCGTCGTTGAGCGGGTTGGTCAGCTTGACGACACGGCGGGCCGGGTCGTCGGCGTCCAGGCCGAGCTGGTCGAAGACCTGCTCGGCGATGAACGGGTAGTTGGGTGCCTCGACGAATCCGGCACCGGCCAGCGCCCGGCCGACCCGGCGGTGCAGCCGCTGCCGGTGGGTCAGACCACGGCCCGACGGGGGCTTGGGAAGCGTGGAGGGCAGGTTCTCGTAACCCTCCAGGCGGATGACCTCCTCGGCGAGGTCGTTGCCCTCGGTGAGGTCGGGCCGCCAGGACGGCACGGTGACGATCAGGTCGTCCTTCCCGCCCGTCGCCCGACCACCACCCTCCAACGACGCGTTCCACGCGGCGGAATTTCCATAGACGTCGCAGCCGACCTCCTGGAGGCGGCGTACGACGGTCTCGCGGCCGTAGTCGACGCCCGCGACCTTGTCCGGGTGGTTCGCCGGGACGGTGATGGTGTGCGGCGCGGACGGGGCGATCACCTCGGTGACGCCCGCGTCGGCCGTGCCACCCGCGAGGAGCACCAGCAGGTCGACGGTCCGCTGGGCTGCGGCGGCCGCGGCCAGCGGGTCGACGCCGCGCTCGAAGCGGCGGGACGCCTCCGACGACAGCTTGTGCCGGCGGGCCGTGCGCGCGATGGCGACCTGGTCGAAGTGGGCGGCCTCGATGACCACGTCGGTCGAGGCGTTCTCCAGATCGTCGTGGTCGGCGATCTCCGTGTCGGCGCCGCCCATGACACCGGCGAGTCCGATGGGGCCGCGCTCGTCGGTGATCACCAGATCCTCGGCGTGCAGGGTACGCGTGGTGCCGTCGAGGGTGACGATCTTCTCGCCCTCCTCGGCCCGGCGCACACCGATCGTGCCCTGGACCAGGGAACGGTCGTAGGCGTGCAGCGGCTGGCCCAGCTCCATCATCACGTAGTTGGTGATGTCGACGGCGAGCGAGATCGGGCGCATGCCGACCTTCTGCAGCCGGCGCTTGAGCCAGATCGGGGAGCGCGCCTCGGGGTCGAGCCCGGTGACGGTGCGGGCGGTGAAACGGTCGCAGCCGAACGGGTCGGAGACCTGGACGGGGTGACCGAACGCGTTCGGGCCCGGGACGTCGAGGAGCGCCGGGTCGCGCAGCGGCAGACCGTAGGCGATGGCGGTCTCGCGGGCGACGCCCCGGATCGACAGGCAGTCGCCGCGGTTGGCGGTGACGGCGATGTCGAGGACCTCGTCGACGAGCTCCAGCAGCTCGACGGCGTCCTTGCCGACCTCGGTCTCCGGCGGCAGCACGATGATGCCCTTGGTGCCGTCGTCGCCCATGCCCAGCTCGTCGCTGGAGCAGATCATGCCGTGCGAGTTGCGGCCGTACGTCTTGCGGGCGGCGATGGCGAAGCCACCGGGCAGTTCGGCGCCGGGAAGGACGACCACGACCTTGTCGCCCACCGCGAAGTTGCGGGCGCCGCAGACGATCTCCTGGGGCTCGCCGGTGCCGTTGGCGGTGGAGACGTCGACGGTGCAGAAGCGGATCGGCTTCTTGAACTCCGTCAGCTCCTCGATGGTCAGCACCTGGCCGACGACGAGGGGGCCCTTGAGGCCGTCGCCGAGCTGCTCGACCGTCTCGACCTCGAGGCCGGCGGAGATGAGCTTGGCCTGGACGTCACGGCCGGTCTCGGTGGCCGGCAGGTCGACGTACTCCCGCAGCCAGGAAAGCGGGACCCGCATCAGATCTCCATCCCGAACGGCCGGGTGAACCGGACGTCACCCTCGACCATGTCTCGCATGTCTTCGACGTTGTGGCGGAACATCAGCATCCGCTCGATGCCGAACCCGAAGGCGAATCCGCTGTACTTCTCGGGGTCGACACCGCAGGCGGTGAGCACCTTGGGGTTGACCATGCCGCAACCACCGAGCTCGATCCAGCCTTCGCTGGAGCAGGTACGGCAGGGGCGGTCGGGGTTGCCGACGGACTCGCCGCGGCAGACGTAGCACACCATGTCCATCTCGGCGGACGGCTCGGTGAACGGGAAGAAGTTCGGCCGCAGCCGGGTCTTCATGCCCTCGCCGAACAGCGCCTGGACCATGTGGTCCATGGTGCCCTTGAGATCGGCCATGGTGAGGCCCTCGTCGACGGCCAGCAGCTCGACCTGGCGGAAGACCGGGGTGTGCGTGGCGTCCAGCTCGTCGGTGCGGTAGACGACACCGGGGCAGATCACGTACACCGGCAGCTCGCGGTCGAGCAGGGAGCGGATCTGCACGGGCGAGGTGTGGGTGCGCAGCACGACGCCGGACTCGGTGCCGCCCTCGGGGCCTTGGACGAAGAAGGTGTCGGCCTCGCCGCGGGCCGGGTGGTCCGGGCCGATGTTGAGGGCGTCGAAGTTGAACCACTCGGCCTCGACCTGGGGGCCCTCGGCGACCTCGTAGCCCATGGCCACGAAGACGTCCTCGATACGCTCCGACAGCGTGGTGAGCGGGTGGCGGGCGCCGGCCGGTACGCGGTCGTACGGCAGTGTGACGTCCACGGCCTCCTCGACCAGCACCCGGGCATCACGCTCGGCCTCCAGCTCGATCTGGCGGGCGGCGAGGCCCTTGTTCACCGCGCCCCGGGCCTGGCCGACCAGCTTGCCGGCGGCGGCCTTGGCCTGCGGGGGCAGGGCGCCGATCTCGCGGTTGGCGAGGGCCAGCGGGGAGGTGCCGCCGGTGTGGGCGACCTTGGCCTCCTGGAGCGCGTCGAGGGAGTCCGCGGCGGCGAAGGCGGCGAGCGCCTCGTCCCGCATGCGCTCGATCTCTTCCGGTTTCAAGGCCTCGACCTCTACAGGGTCGTACGACTTATTCGGTGCCGACATCTCTTCCCGTGCTTCCGATTGGCTGGCTGAAGGTCCCCGTGACCGGCGCTCAGGGCCGTGTGCAGGACACAAAGGTGCCAAAGGCCGAGTCTAACGGGGTGGAGGTGTACGGATGCGCCCGCAGGCTGCTCAGGTCAGGTAGGCCGGAGCGCTCACGGGCAAGGTAAATCGGAACTCGGCGCCGCCGACGGGGGCGCGTCCGACCGTGATGGTGCCGCCGTGGGCTTCGACGATGCCCTTGACGATGTACAGCCCGAGGCCGGTGCCGCCGCGCTTGCTGCCCCGCCAGAAGCGGGTGAAGACGCGGTTCATGGACTCCTCCGGGATGCCGGCGCCCTCGTCGCTCACGGTGACCGATGTGGCAGCATTTGGATGGCCGTCCCCTTCCCGGGGGGACGCGGCGGGCGTGACGTCAATGGTGACGGTTCCCTCGCCGTGCCGCACCGCATTTTCGAGCAGGTTGCTCAGCACCTGGTCGATCTTGTCCGGGTCGGCCCACAGATCGGGCAGCGGCTGCTCGATCCGCAGCAGGAACCTGTCGGCGGGCTGCCCCGCGGCGACGTACGCCTGGATGTGCCGTCCGACGGCCGCGCCGATGTCGACAGGCTGCCGCCGCACTTCGAGCCGCCCGGAGTCGATCCTCGAGATGTCGAGCAGCTCGGCGATGAGCCGCGTGACGCGATTGGCGTCGGCGTCCACGGTCTCCAGCATCAGCTTCTTCTGGTCGTCGGTGAACCGCTCCCACTTGGCCAGCAGGGTGGCGGTGAACCCCTTGACCGACGTCAGCGGCGACCGCAGTTCATGGGCCACGGTGGCGATCAGCTCGGCGTGGCTGCGCTCGGTGCGGCGCCGGGCCTCGGTGTCGCGCAGGGAGACGACGACCCGGCGGACGGGCCCCATCGGCTTCGTACGGATGTAGCGGGCCGATACGAGAATTTCGCGCGCCCCGGGCAGCAGCAGGTTCCGCTCGGGCTGTCCGACCCGGATGGCGAGCCCCCCGTACGGGTCGGTCAGCTGCCACCAGCGGCGGCCTTCGAGGTCTTCTAACGGAAGGGCCCATTCGAGCGGGCGGCCGAGGGCGTCGGCTGCGGGGGTGGCGGTGATCCGGGCGGCGGCGGCATTGAAGCAGATCACGCGGCCGTTCTCGTCGGCCACGACCAGTCCGTCGGGGAGGTCGTCGGGGTCGATGCCGAGCTCGGTGAGATCATCCTGCCTGGCCGCGGATGTGGCGAGCACATCCCGTGCCCCCAGTGCGCTGCTCGTGCCGACCCTCATCCCCGTACCCCACCTCTCGCGTTGTGCAGTGGGCCCCCGAGCCCGTCACCCTACTAGCTGGGCGTGACGGTGCGGCACCCTCCGAAGGCGCGCTGTGCACGGGCGGACGCGTAGAGACATACGGCGGCGGCGGTCGCCAGGTTCAGGCTTTCCGCCTTTCCGTGGATCGGCACGCGTACGACGGCGTCGGCCAGCCCCCGCGTCTCCTCCGGCAGTCCCCACGCCTCGTTCCCGAACACCCAGGCCGTGGGCCCGCCCATCGTCCCCTTGTCCAGCTCGTCGTCGAGGTCGTCCTGCCCCGCCCCATCGGCGGCGACGATCCGCACACCGGCGCCCTTGAGTCCCGCCACGGCCTCCTCGACGGGCACTCCCACGGCCACCGGCAGATGGAACAACGACCCGACGGAGGCGCGTACGGCCTTGGGGTTGTAGAGGTCGACGGACGCGTCGGTGAGCACGACCGCCTCGGCGCCGGCGGCGTCGGCGCAGCGCAGTACGGTGCCGGCGTTCCCGGGGTCACGGACGTGGGCGAGGACGGCGACGAGCTTGGGGCGGCTCTTCAGGATCTCCTCGAAGGGGGTGTCGAGGAACCGGCAGATCCCGACGAGCCCCTGCGGGGTGACTGTCGTGGAGATGTCGGCGATGACCGCCTCGTCGGCGAGGTGCACCCGCGCACCGACCGCGCGGGCCTCCCCCACGATGTCGGCGTACCGCTCCGCGGCCTCGACCGTCGCGAACAGTTCGACCAGTGTGTCCGCGTGCCCGGCCGCCTCCCGCACGGCCTGCGGCCCCTCCGCCAGGAACAGGCGGTCCTTCCCCCGGAAGTTCCGCTTCGCGAGCCGCCGCGCGGCGGAGACACGGGCGGAGCGCGGGGAGATCAACTCGGGGGCGGCGGGCATGGGTCACCTTTGGGTCGGGTGGGGATGTCGATCGGGCGCCTGAGAACTCGGAGGGTTCGGCGCGTCAACGGGTGCGGGTGGATGGGATGGGGGCTGATCGCGCAGTTCCCCGCGCCCCTGCTTTTCAGG
>NZ_JBHVDX010000198.1:0-19703 GCF_042802555.1 Streptomyces sp. NPDC057474
GTACGCGCACGCGCGCGTACGGGCCCGAACCGTGTCTCCGCCCCCTCCACGTCTAAGTTCCGTCCACGACTTTCTCCTCCGGGGTGACATAGCCGGGCACGGGTCCGCGCGTCACAAGGGGCACAGGGACGGGACACGGGGCCCGCCAGGGAAGAGAAGGTGACGATGGATGCCGCGGGGCAGGAGAGTTTCCGGGAATTCGTGGCCGGACGGTCGTCGGCGCTGCTGAAGACCGCCGTGCTGCTGAGCGGCGGGGACCGCCACGCCGCCGAGGACCTGCTGCAGAACGCGCTGATCAAGGCAGCCGGACGCTGGCAGCGGATCGACGAGCCGGAGGCGTACGTACGGCGGATCCTCTATCGGCAGCAGGTCAGCCGGTGGCGGCTGAAGTGGCGGCGACGGGAGCTGACCGTCGCCGAGCCGCCCGAGAGTGGCGGCGCCGCGGACGGGGCGGCCGGTGTCGAGCTGCGGCTCGTGATGCGCGGGGCGCTGGCCCGGCTCACCGCCCGCCAGCGGACCGTGCTCGTGCTGCGCTACTTCGAGGACCTGCCCGAGGGCGATGTGGCCCGGCTCCTCGGGTGCTCCGTCGGGACCGTCCGGTCCACGACCCACCGCTCGCTCGCCCGACTGCGTGAACTCGCGCCCGAGTTGGCCGCGCTCGGGCCCGCCGCGGCCGAGCAGAAGCCGTCCCGTGACTTCTCGCCCGTGGAGGTGCGTCCGTGAACGTCGACGAACTGGTGCGCGACTCCCTCCGGGAGCAGTCCGCCGAACAGCCGCCACTGGCCCCGGGCTTCGCCGACCGGGTACTGAACGTCCGGCGCCGCCGCCGGACCCGAACGTTCGCGACCGTCGCCGCGGCCACCGCCGCCGTGGTCGCCGTCGCGGTGGCCGTGCCCCTGCTGGGCTCCGGCAAGGACAAGGACGAGGTGCGCTTCGCCACCGAGATGAACAGGAGCGACATCATCGCCCACCCCGACCAGTCGCCGCCGCGCGACCTGATCGCGGCCGGGGACGTGGCGCTGGCGGGCTACTACTCGTGGAACATCGTCAAGCGGACGGAGAAGGTCGCCGACCACGTGCGCGACTACTGGCTGCTCGACCAGAAGACCGGCAAGTACGAGAAGACGGCCAAGTGGTCCTACATCGACTTCGCCCCCGGTCTGCGCACCGCGGCCGTCCTGGAGAAGGACCTCCCGGCCCAGCGGATCGGGATCCTCGACCTCTACACCGGAGAGGTCGAGCGCTGGATCCCGGTCGACCGGGGTGTCGCCGGTGTCGAGTTCTCGCCCGACGGGAGCAAGCTCGTCGCCACGACGTACAGCAAGAACCCCGATCTGCTGTCCAAGTTGGACTACGACTCGGACGGAGACGGCAAGAAGAACGACTGGGGGCCCAAGTGGTTCCAGTCGGACCGGACCGGCTTCTACATCGTCGACGTCGACTCCGGCGAGAGCTCCTGGAGCGAGGTCACGGACAACAGCGACGGTGACCTCAACGTCCGCCAGGACTTCGCGTTCAGCCACGACGGCAAGCTGGTGTACTCGGGGCTCACCACCGAACCCCACCAGCGGTTCTACGACTTCGAGGGCAACGAGGCCGCCAAGCCCGCGAATGAGAAGTACACGCACTGGGCCGAGCGCGCGGGGCTGTCCCCGAACGGCGAACTCGTCGCGTCCGGCGGTACGGTGCTCGACGCCTACACCGGCAAGCAGGTCGCCAAGGTGTCCGGCGGTCAGCAGTCGCTCGCCTGGGTCGACGACGAGCGGCTCGTCATCTGGGGCTGCGATCCCGAGCGGTGCAACGGCAAGAACGAGTTCCGCAACCAGCTCCTGCTGGTGACCGTCGGCAGCGACAAGGTCGTCCAGCTCAGCGACTTCCGCAAGGCCTCGTCCGACTACGCCGGCCGCTGGACCCCGATGTTCAGCGAGCGCTGACCAGTTCCTCGTACGCCGCCAGCAGCCCGTCGGTCATCTCGTGGCCGGCGGGCCGCAGCGGTGCGCGGACCGGGCCGGCCGGCAGTCCGAGCCGCCCCAGGAGAGCCTTCGCCGTGACGGTGCCGGGCAGGCCCGAGGACATCATCGACTCGGTGAGCGGAATGGTCCGTCGCTGAAGCCGGGCCGCCTCGGCGGTGTCGCCCGCGTCGAACGCGTCGATGACCGCCCGGAAGTGGCGGGGCGCCGCGTTCGCGACCGTGCTGACGTAACCCGACCCGCCGATCGCGTACAGCGCGAGGACGTACTCGTCGCAGCCCGTGTAGTACGCCAACTCCGTCTCCGCCAGCACCTTCTGGGTGCCGAGGAGGTCGTACGCGCAGTCCTTCACCGCCACGATCCGGGGGTGGCCCGCCAGCCGGATCATGGTCTCCGGTTCGATCCGGGTGCCGGTGCGGCCGGGGATGTCGTACAGGGCGACGGGCAGTCCCGAGGCGTCGGCGAGTTCGCGGAAGTGGGCCTCGACCGCGTCCTGCGGGGGCCTGCTGTAGTACGGCGTGACCGCCAACAGGCCGTCCGCGCCCGCCTTCTCCGCCGCCAGCGCCAGCTCCACGGTGTGCCGGGTGTCGGCGGTGCCCACCCCGGCCACGATCACGGCCCGCTCGCCGACCGCCGCGCGTACGGCACGGATCAGCTCCGCCTTCTCCTCGTCCGTCGTCGTCGGCGACTCGCCCGTCGTACCGGACAGCACCAGCCCGTCGCACCCCTCCGCCACCAGCCGGTCGGCGAGCCGCTGGGCCCCGTCGAGGTCGAGCGCGCCGGACGTGGTGAAGGGCGTGATCATCGCGCAGAGGGCGCGGCCGAAGGGGGTGGGGCGGTGGGTGAGGGTCATACGGGTAGTCTCGGCGTGTTCATTATGAAGCTCCACTTAATTCTTCTACGAGATACGGGGGAGTTTTGCTACGAGGTTGAGGGGTGAGCCCATCCGGCGAACGGGCTAATCGTTGGAGCCGCCGAGCGGATACAAGATCGCCCACCCGGTGCTGTCCCTGGTTCCAGAGCCGGGCGGCGGGCTCGGCGAGCGGGGGTCCGGGACTCCGCCGCAGGGGTAGCGCGGGCCGGGCGGGGTACTCGGGGCGTCCCGATGTGTGAGGAGGCGACACCGTGACCGGGACCACCGAGACCAGGCCCACGCGACTCGTGCGCTCTGTGCGATCCGCGCGTCCGGGGCCGGGCGAACACGACCACCACTCCGTGGGCGAGCTGGTCGGGCAGGCCACCGAACAGCTCTCCCTGCTCGTACGACAGGAGGTCGCCCTCGCCAAGGAGGAGCTGGCCGAGAAAGGGCGACGCGCGGGGCGCGGCGGCGGGCTCCTCGGCGCGGCCGGCGCCGTCGCCTACGTGGGGTTCATGACCCTCGCCGCCGCCGGGGTCGCGGCGCTGTCCCTGGTGCTGGACGTGTGGGCTGCCGCGCTCATCGTCATGGCTGTGCTCTTCGTGATCGCCGCCGTACTGGCTGCGGTCGGGCGCGCGCAACTGCGGCAGGCCACCCCGCCCAAGCCGGAGCGGGCACTCGACAGCGTCAAGGCGGACGTGGACGAGATCAAGGGGAGGGCTCGGCGATGACGCAAGCATCCAGCAGGACCGATGGTTCGGTGGGCGCCAAGGGGCCCGATGAACTCCGGCGGCAGATCGAGGTGACCCGGGCGCAGCTCGGCGACACGGTCGAGGAACTGGCCGCCAAGGCCGATGTGAAGGCGAGGGTGCACTCGGCCAAGGCCGATGCGAAGGCCAGGGTGCACACGGCCAAGGCCGATGCGAAGGCGAGGGTGCACACGGCGTGGGAGCGGGTGCCCCGGGAGGCGGTCGTCGTGGGCGGCGCGGGTGTCGCCGTGGCCGCGGCGGGGATACTGATCTGGCGGCACTACCACTGACCCTGGCGGCCCCTCCTTTGCTCACCCGCCCACCCGACTCGCCTTGCTGACCGGTCCAGCTCGAAAGGCTTGGTGCCTCGAGAAGCTTGAGGTTTGGTGCGGGCCCGGCTCGTCGAAAAGCTTGGTCAAGGGCGTGGCGCTCGAAGGGGCTTGGTGAGGGGCGGCTTCTCACCTGTTCGCATGCGATGACTGCGGCCGGGTGTGGGCCGCACGCACGGACGATGATCGGTTACGGTCCGCACGCGCCGGCGGTTGGAGTGGGCCCGCCATTGTCAGGGCTGTCAGGGCGGCGGCGGAGTCGAGGCCTCCTCCCCGGCTCATGGCTCACGCCCTCACCCCTTGCTCATCGCGTCCGGTTCACCCGCAGCCCGGGCGCGGGCCTCTCGCAGGGCCCGCAGCCGGGGTGGCCACTTGCGGGTGTCGCGGGGTTCGACATAGGGCTCGTCGGTGGGGGAGCGGCCCTCGGTGATGGCGAGTTCGCGGGAGAGTTCCGCGTCGAATTCGAGGCCCAGCAGGATCGCGAGGTTGGTGAGCCAGAGCCAGATGAGGAAGACGACGGCGCCGGCGAGGGTGCCGTAGGTCTTGTTGTAGGAGCCGAAGTTGGCGGCGTAGACGGCGAAGCCGGCGGACGCGGCGAGCCAGATGAGCGTGGCGAGGACACCGCCGGGGCTGACCCAACGGAAGCCCCGGCCACGGACGTTGGGCGCGGCCCAGTACAGCAGCGCGATCATCAGGGTCACCAGCACCAGCAGCACCGGCCACTTGGCGATGTCCCACATCGCGATGGCCGCGTCACCGAGCCCGATCGTCGTGCCCGCGCGCTCGGCCAGCGGCCCGGTGAACACCACGATCAACGCGCTCACCGCCAGCATCACCATCAGCACCAGGGTCAGGGCGATCCGCAGCGGCGTCAGCTTCCACACCGGGCGGCCCTCCGGCAGGTCGTACACCGCGTTGGAGGTGCGGATGAACGCGGCCACGTACCCCGACGCCGACCACACCGCCGCCAGCAGGCCGACGATCGCCAGCACTCCGCCCGTACCGCCGCTGTCGCCCAGCTGGACGACAGCGTCCCGCAGGATGTCCCGCGCGGGGCCGGGCGCCAAGTCACCGATGTTGTCCAGGATCTTGTCGGTCGCGCGCTGCCCGACGACCCCGAGCATCGACACCAGCACCAGTAGCGCGGGGAACAGCGACAGGACGCCGTAGTACGTCAACGCGGCCGCCCGGTCGGACAGTTCGTCGTCCTGGAACTCCTTGACCGTGCGCCGCACCACCGCCCACCACGAACGCCTCGGCAGTCCGGTGGGACCGTCCGCGCCGGTCCGCTGCTCGGTTTCCTCCCCGGACACGGTCCCGGTATCCGCCCCGGTTTCCGGTCCCTTCCCCACCCGCTCGGCCTCGGGCCGCTTCTCGTCCATGACCGGGCGGGTCTCCCGAAACAGGGCCCCGAATCGCGGACTTGACCTGAATCCTGGTTGAGGTTGAAAGGTGGTCGGTGCACGCACACCGAGTACCGATCATGGGAGAGCGGCATGACCCGTCGTACGGACCTCCATCCCGTCCTCGACCGCCCCGACGTCGGGGCGCCCTTCTTCAGCACCTGGCAGGTGGGTACGCCGCTGAGGCAGCGGCAGACCGTCGAGGCCATCGCCGACACCTGGCAGCGGCGGCCCTGGCCCACCGACGGGCTGTTGGGGTACTTCGTCTATGCGGCGGAGGACGGCTCCGGCCTGCTGCACTACTCGCAATGGGCCGACGAGCAGGCGTATGAAGCCTTCGTCAAGACGCGTCGGCAGGAGCGCAACGACGCCATCGACACCGCCGTGCCGGGGATCGAGCGGGTGGGGCTCGGGCGGTACCGGCGGTACCGCAGCCTCGCGGGGGACGAGGGCCGGGCGGCACGGGTGCCGGGGTGTGTCGTGATCGTCGACATCGAGTTCGACGGGCCGGACCCGGCGCGGCAGCGCGCCTGGGTGGACGCCGTCGAGGAGGCGCTCACCGCCGAGCCGAACTCGCACCCCGGCGGTATCTCAGCCCACTTCCACCTCAGCACCGACGGCACCCGCGTCCTCAACTACGCCGAGTGGGAGACCGCCCAGCACCACATCGACGCCCTCGCCACCCCCGGCGACGGCATCGGCTCGCCCTCGGCACTCTGGCAGCGCGTACAGACCTGGCCCGGACTGACGAAGAACGGATCGGTCACCCGCTACGAGTACGCGCTCGGCCTCGTCCCGCACTGACCCGCCGACCGCCGCCGTGAGCGCACCGAAAACTATAACCGTCTGGACAAAAAAAGTATTCGGTGGGACGGTGGAGTCATGTTGGACGTCACCGTGATCGAGGACCCCGAGGCAGCGGCGGTCTCGCTGGACCCCATACGGGCCCGGCTGCTCGCCGAGCTGGCGGCCGGGCCCGCGTCGGCCGCCATGCTGGCCGGAAAGGTCGGACTGCCGCGCCAGAAGGTGAACTACCACCTGAAGGCGTTGGAGCGGCACGGCCTGGTCGAGCTGGCGGGGGAGCGCCGCAAGGGCAATGTCACCGAGCGGCTGATGCGGGCGACCGCCGCGTCGTACGTGATCTCACCGCTCGCGCTCGCCGCCGTACAGCCGGACCCCGATCGTTTCCGGGACCAGCTCTCCGCGCGCTGGCTGCTCGCGCTCGGCGCCCGGCTGGTCCGGGACGTCGGGTCGCTCATCACGGGCGCGGCCAAGGCCCGCAAGCGGCTCGCGACCTACGCGCTGGACGGCGAGGTCACCTTCGCCTCGGCCGCCGACCGGGCCGCGTTCGTCCAGGAACTGACGGCGGGGGTGGGCGCGCTGATCCGCAAGTACGACGCCCCCGACGCCGAGGGCGGCCGGGGCCACCGGATCGTCGTCGCCGTACACCCCACGGTCAGGCCGCAGGCCACCGAAGCGCCCGATCAGCCCGAAGAGCGCGATCAGCGCGATCAGCGCGAACAGCGCCCACATATCGATCGGCCCGAACTGTCAGATCAGTAGGACCCGTTGAGGAGCACGTCATGCCCAAGGAATTCGAGATCGCCCGGGAGTTCGAGGTCGACGCCACTCCCGAGGAGGTGTGGGAGGCCGTCACCGCCGGGACCGGCGGGTGGCTGTGGCCGATGGAGGCACCGGAGCCGCGTGTCGGTGGCAAGGGGCCGTTCGGCTCCGAGGTCATCGCGTGGGAGCCGCCCCACCGGTACACCAACCGTGTCGAGAACGTCGAGGGCATCTCCGAACAGACCCTCAACCAGCTGGACTACACGATCGAACCGCGCGACGAGGGCCGACGCGCCTGGGTGCGGTATGTGCACAGCGGCATCTTCGTCGACGACTGGGACAACCAGTACGACGGCGCCGCCAAGCACACCGAGTTCTATCTGCACACCCTGCGCCAGTACCTGACGCGCTTCGCGGGCCGGACGGTCACCGCGTTCGCCACCTTCGACGGGCCCGAGACGTCCGGGACCGCCGACGCGCTCATCACCGTCGGACGAGCGCTCGGCCTCGCGGACGACGCTCCCGAGGGCACCCGTGTCCAGGCCAAGGGCCCGGACGGACAACTCCTCGACGCCGTGGTCGACTACCGGAACCCGTACTTCATCGGCCTGCGCACCGACGACGCCCTGATCCGCTTCTTCGGCCGCAACCACTGGGGTTACCGCGTCGGCATGAGCGTCCACGACTTCGCGCCGGGCGTCGACGCGGAGGCGGACGAGACCGCCTGGCAGGGCTGGCTGAACGGCGTGTTCAGCCAGCCCTGAGAACCACCGACGGTTACGGCCTGAACCGCAGCACCTGCGGGTCGTGGTCGCTGATCTGGTCGTTGAACTCCGAGTTGACGTGCACGCTGTCGTACGTGAACCCGGTGGAGCGCCGGATCGAGCGGCTGACCAGGATCTGGTCGAGGACCTGGGCGTTGCCCTGGAAGACGTACGAGTAACGCTCCCGCTTCGGCAGCGACTTGATCGCCGACCACAGGACGCCGTCGTCCTCCAGCAGCTCCGCGGTGTCGGAGAACTCGAAGTCGTTGATGTCGCCGAGGGCGATGACGTCCGCCTTCTTCTCCTTCGCCAGGATCTGCTTGACGAACGCGTTCACGGCGGTCGCCTGCAGGTGGCGCTGGGTCTCCGAGCTGCGCTTCGGCGGCTGGAACTCCGAGTGCAGTGCCTGGTCGCCGCCCTTGGACGCGAAGTGGTTCGCGATCACGAAGATGGACTTGCCGCGGAAGGAGAACTCGCCGACGAGCGGCTTGCGGCTGTTCGTCCAGGCGGCGTTCGCCGGGTCGACCCGGCCCGGAGACACCGTCAGCTGCGCCTTGCCGTTCACCTTCGTCACCCCGGCCGCGGTCGTGGCGTCGCCGCCCGCGCGGTCGGTGAAGGAGACCCGCTCGGGGTTGAACAGGAAGACCTGGCGGATGTTGCCGCCGGGCTCACCGCCGTCCGCGAGGTTCACCGGGTCGATGGACCGCCAGTCGTACGTCGGTCCGCCCGCCGCCGTGATCGCCTCGACCAGCTTCTTCACCGTCTGGTCGGCGGCGACCGTACCGTCGTTGGTGGCGCCGTTGTTGTCCTGGATCTCCTCCAGGGTCACGATGTCGGGCGACTGCAGGTTGTGCACGATCGCGGCCGCGTGGTCCGCGAAGCTGCCGTCCGAGGGGTCCAGGTTCTCGACGTTGTACGTCGCCACCGCGAGCTCGCCGGGTGCCTGCTTCTGGGTCGTCTCGCGCTCCAGGCCGCCCTGCTTCAGGGTGCCGATCCGGTTGGCGACGAGCGTGTAGCCGCCGAACTGGTTGTAGTCCAGCGGGCCGGCCGTCGTGCCCTTCAGCACGTCACCGACGTTCGCCTTCGGGAAGTCGGCGACCGCGCCCAGCGACTGGATCTGCAGCCGGCCGGTGTTCTGCGAGGTGTAGGAGTCGTACAGCGTCCCGCCACGGCGGTTGTCGTTCTCCCGGGGCTTCACCGTGACCCACAGCTCGGTGAACGGGTCGGTGGCGCCGACCACGCGGGTGTCGGCGACCTGGACGTTCATGCCCTCCAGGGACTCATATCGGTCCAGGGCGTACTTTGCCGGGGCGAGCGTGAGGCCGTTGACCGAGCCGCCCGCGGCGGTGTCGCCGGCCGGGGCGTACCTGCTCGGCACGGACTTGGCGTCGACGACGGTCGCGGCCGGAACGGCGTTGCCTGTGGAGACCACCGCGATCGTCGGGCGGGTGATCTGCGTCACGGACTGGTTTCCGGACGAAGTGCCGCCCGGCACGAACTCGGAGACGGTGCCCGAGACCGTCACCGCGTCGCCCACCGAGACTGTCGGCCGGGAGCTGGTGAAGACGAAGACACCCTCGCTCGTGGCCGAGTTGGCGTCCGCCTGGGTGTCCTGGATCCAGAAGCCGCGCGAACCGTAGCCGCGTACGCCCGTGACGATGCCCTCCACGCCGGTCACCTGCTGACCGGCGAGCGGGGACGTCCGGGTGGCGCCCTGGATGTCGTGGATGCGTATGGAGTCGGCCTCGGCAGGCGAGGTCAGGACCACGGTGGACACCGTGGAGCAGATGGCGGCGACGGTCAGCGCGCCGATGCGCGCGGTTCTCTTGCTCGGCAAGGGGATCCCTCCGGGGACGTACGTGAGCGCCGGGACGAGAGTGGACGGGGGGTGGCCTGCGACCGGTGGGGCGGTGCGACGCGCGTAGAACCTCAATGGACTCCGACGGACTGCGATGGCCGCGTCTGTGGGTGGCCCCGGAATCACCCCAGGGCTACCCGTGAGTTTCTACGCGCGTCAATCTCCTGCCTGCTCAGGCCACTTGTCAAGGTTTCAGCCAGGTCCGACTTCTGGCAGGTACATGAACCAGGCGGCATAGGTGGAAATCCGTCTAGGCTGAGCGGCTGCCGTACTTGTACGGGCGCCGCGCGTGATCGGACGCCGCATTCCGCTCGTACTTGTAGGTGGACTCGTACTCGTAGGTCGACTCGTACTCGTAGGCCTGGCGCGTACGGACACCACCAGCATCGACCGCCACCAGTATCGACCGCCACCGTCGTCACCGCTCGTTCCGAGGAGATCCCCACCGATGTCAGACAGCTCGCCACTGCCGCCGGTGCGGCTTCTCTCCGAAGCGGAGCTGGCGCGGGAGGCGCTCGCCACACCGCTGCTCTCGCGCGCCGCGCGGCTCGCCCGCTGGGCCGGGCCGGACACGCGTGTGGGCGCCGGGGGCGAACTCGTCGACGAGCAGCTGCCCGCCGCCGCCGAGGCGCTCGGGCTCACCGGCGAGGGCGTCGACGGCGACGACGCGGCGGCCTCGGCCGGCGAGGCCTGGCGGGTGGCTGTGGACACCGGGCTCGTCGAGATCGTGAACCCGGATGAAGGGGAGGAGGGGACGGTCACCCTGGGCGAGGATTTCGCGCTCCTCACCTCCGGCGGCCCGCAGGACGTGCTCGGCATCTGGCTCAGGGCACTGGAGACCGCCCTCGCCGAGGCGAGCGTGCCCGACCTCGACGGCCTCGTCGGCGCCATGGACTCCGGCGGCGAGATCGACTTCTCCGAGTTCGACTGGGACCCCGACGCCGAGGCGGATTTCCTCGACGGGGTGCTCGGCAACCTCTACCTCCTCACCGTCAGCGAGGACGGTCCCGGCGACGGGCCGGTGCCGCTGCCCGCCCTCGCCGCGTCGATGATCGTCCCCGACGACATGGGGGAGCCCACCAACGACGTACTGGAACAGGTCTCGGACGCGATGATGCGGCTCGACGACCAGTTCCGGGTGCTGGAGCCGGTCGGGCTGGTGGAGTACCAGCCCGTGGACGAGGCGCTGATGACGGACGCGGAGGAGGCCGTCGCCGCCGCCGGGGGGCAGGGTGCGCCTTCCGTCGACGACACCGATGTCACGCGGTACGGCATGGTCCGGCTCACCCCGCTCGGGCTGTACGGGATGCGGGCGCGGCTCCAGGATGCGGGCGTGCCCGCGCCCGCGGTCGGGGACCTCGTCGACAAGGGTGCGGACGCGCTGCTGGACGGCATCGCCGGGTTCCCGCCGGCGGCGGCCCAGGCCGAGACCGAGCAGTGGCTCGCGCGCCGTGAGTCCCTGGACGCGGCGCGCGAGCTGCTCGCCGCCGTGCGTGGCTCCGACGTCGGCGCTCCGCTGCGGCGGCTGCGCTGTCAGCAGGCGCTGTCCCTCGTGGGGGCCGTGGCCGAGCCGGCACTCCGGGAGGTTCTGGACGACCCCGAGCTGGGCGGGCTCGCCCGGGTGTGGCTGACCGAGCGCGGTGCCGCCGACGTGCCCGCGCCGTCCGAGGCCATGGTCTTCTGGCTGACCATCGACACGGTCGCCGCGCAGCTGGCGGCCGAAGGGAACTCCGCGGAGCTGCGGGCGCTGGTGGAGGGGTTGGCCGCGCAGCACGGTTCGTTCTTCGCGGCGGCCTGGCGGGTGGACCATCCGGCCACGCCGGATGTGCTGGAGGCGATGGGGAGGATCCACCCCGACAAGAAGGTGGCGAAGGAGGCCCGCAAGGCGGCGTTCAAAGCGCGGTCGCAGATGGGGCCGGGCGCGTAGTAAGGGGGCCGGGCCCTGGTAACTCGGGTTGTGCCGTGGTTCTGGCGGGTGCGGGTTGTGTGTGGTTGCTCGCGCAGTTCCCCGCGCCCCCAAAAGACGATGACACGGCCCTGCGGGCCTGAAAGCGCTGGGCGCGGCCCCTGCTTTTCAGGGGCGCGGGGAAGTGCGCGACCAGCCCCCACTCACCCTCACCCGCATCCGCCGACGCATCCGAACCCCGAGCTCTCCTGCGTCAGGGGGTCGAAGGGGCGCGGCCCCTCGGTGGTTCACCGAAGCCGGGGGGCTCATGTCGCCCGCTGTTCAACCCGCGTTCAGCCACAGCCGGGACCGTGTGGCGCGACAACTCGGGTCCGCCCCCCACGGTCAGCCCACCGCACGCAGGAGACAGCATGTCGCTCACCCGCAGGGACTTCGCCAGACGATCCGCAGTCACCGGGGCCGGTGTCGCGCTGGCCGGCAGCGTAGGCGCACTCGCCACCGCGCCGAACGCCCTCGCGTCGACGGACGCGGACTTGGAGACCGACGACGACAACGAGACCGACGACGGCACCGAGCGCGGGGCGGACCGCCACGGTGGGGTCGGATACGGCCCGCTCGTGCCCGACCCGAAGGGCATCCTGGCGCTGCCCGCCGGGTTCAAGTACCGGATCATCACGTACAGCGGGAAGACCAAGCTGGAGTCGGGCGAGTTCACGCCGGGCAAGCACGACGGCACCGCCGCCTTCCCCGGCCCCCGCGGCACCACCCTCCTCGTCAACAACCACGAGCTGAAGGGACCCCGGGCCAACTGGGAGTTCCCGGTGCCGCTCACCGAAGGACTGGTCTACGACCCGGCGGCGGCCGGCGGCTGCACGGTGGTGGAGGTACGCCCCGACGGGCGCGTCGCCGAGTGGGTCGGGATCGCGGGCACGTCCACCAACTGCGCGGGCGGCAGCACCCCTTGGGGCACCTGGCTCACCTGCGAGGAGAACTCCGACCGGGCCGGCGTCAACGGCATGACCAAGGACCACGGCTACGTCTTCGAGGTCGACCCCTGCGACCGCCGCGCCAACCGCGCCCCGAAGCCGCTGAAGTTCTTCGGCCGCTACGACCACGAGGCCGTCGTCATCGACCCCAAGCGCGGCCACGCCTACCTCACCGAGGACGCGGCGGCCCCCAACGGCCTCTTCTTCCGCTGGACCCCGCCCAAGGGATTCACCTACGGCCCCGGCAGGTTCCGTACCCTCGCCGACGACGCGGGAGTCCTCCAGGCCCCCCGGTGCTACGACTCCGGCGGCCGCTTCGTCGACGACCTCTCCCGCGCCACGAAGATCGGCACGGTGTTCGGAGTCGACTGGATCGACGTCCCCGACCGCGACGCCAGGACCGTCGCCGTGCGCAAGCAGTTCGCCGACACCGAGATCACCCGCGCCCGCAAGCTGGAGGGCATGTGGTGGGGCGACGGCGGCGCGTACATCGTCTCCTCCTACGCCCGTGCGGAGAGCCCCGGCGCCGCGCACGACGGCCAGGTCTGGTTCTACGACCCCAAGCGCCGCACCCTGACCCTGAAGGTCCTGCTCGGCGTCAACCCGGACCCGTCCGTCGACGGCGCCCTCGACGGCCCCGACAACATCACCGTCTCCCCGTACGGCGGCATCATCCTCACCGAGGACGGCGAGGGCATCCAGCACCTGTTCGGCGCCACCGACAGCGGCCGTACATACCCGATCGCCCGCAACGACCTGAACATCGGCACCGAGGAGGAGCCGGAGTACAGCGAGTTCGCCGGCGTCACCTTCTCGCCCGACGGAAAGACCCTGTACGCCAACATCCAGACCCCGGGAATCCTGCTCGCCGTCACGGGACCGTGGAAGCGGCAGAAGCGGTGACAACACTCGCGACCAGGCCGTGAATTAATTCGTTCGCCCGGCCCGCGGTACGCCTCCTAGAGTGATGCACGTCCAGGTGCGAAGGCAGGACCTACTTCCACTCATAATGGGGCGGCCGCGGGTTCGAGTCCCGCCACCGGTACAACGCGCCGGTGTAGCTCAGGGGTTAGAGCACCTACGTCGGTTCCGCCGGCTTCGATCTCTGGACACCCAAAACTTCATGCACCTCCCGGTGCGAATTTGATCTCGGGAGGCGCAGCAGATGGTGGGTGCCCGGTGCGTAGGCAGCGGATACTTCGGGAACTGGTGGGGAAAACTCCTCGTGCGGGTTCGAATCCCGTCATCGACTCCGGTCGATGTGGCGGAATGGCAGACGCGCCTGTTATAAGCACCGCCGCCGACTTCGACCTCGGGCACCTTCCTTTTGCTGCGCCTCCCCCTGAAAAGAACCTTCCACGCACGAAGTGCTGAAGAATTCGGGGGAATTCATCATGGCGCGATTCAACACCAAGGCCACCAAGGCGCAGCCCGTCTCGCGGGTCACCTCCACAGGGCGGGTGCTCCGTACATACGAGGGCGGCCGAGGCCGTGAGCGGGACGAGCGCTCGGAGCTTTTCCTGCTGTCGCTCGCCAACTTCGTCGCGCAGAAGACCTTCTACGAGAGCGGCGAGGACCGGGACGACCGGTTCGCCGCGCTCGTGCGCCGGCTCGCCGTCACCGACCCGGCGTGGACGGCCGGCCTGCTCGGCTGGCTGCGTGGCGAGGGCAACCTCCGTACGGCCTCCCTCGTGGGCGCCGCCGAGTACGTGAAGGCACGGCTCGACGCGGGCGTCACCGACGGGCCCACCAACCGTCAGGTCGTCGACTCGGTGCTGCGGCGCCCGGACGAGCCCGGCGAGCTGCTCGCCTACTGGACCTCGCGGTACGGCCGCACCATTCCCAAGCCGGTGAAGCGGGGCGTCGCCGACGCCGTACGACGGCTCTACAGCGCCAAGTCGCTGCTGAAGTACGACACCGCGTCCAAGGGCTACCGCTTCGGCGACATCCTCAACCTGGTGCACGCGGCGCCGGACCCGGACAAGCCGTGGCAGGGGGACCTGTTCCAGTACGCCCTCGACCGGCGCCACAACCCGGACACGGCGGTCGTGCCCAAGTCGCTTCCCATGCTCGCGGCGCACCGTGACCTGATGGAGTTGCGGCCGGCGAAGCGGCGCCGGGTCGTCGCCGGCGCGGGCGGCGCGCGGCGTCTCGCCGACGCGGGCATCACCTGGGAGGCGCTGGCGGGCTGGCTGCAGGGGCCGATGGACAGGGCGGCCTGGGAAGCCGTCATTCCGTCCATGGGAGCGATGGCCCTGACCAGGAACCTGCGGAACTTCGATGAGGCGGGCGTATCCGACGAGGTCGCGACGCAGGTGGCGGCCCGGATCAGTGACCCGGCGGAGGTCGCGCGGTCGCGGCAGTTCCCGTTCCGCTACCTCTCGGCGTACCGGCACGCGCCCTCGCTGCGCTGGGCGTACCCGCTGGAGCAGGCGCTCGGCCATTCGCTGGCCAACGTGCCCGCGCTGCCCGGCCGGACCCTGGTTCTGGTCGACCGCTCGGGCTCGATGTTCGGCTCGCGGCTGACCGACCGCTCGTCACTCACGTACGCCGACGCGGCGGCGATCTTCGGCACGGCGCTCGCGCTGCGGGCGGCGGACGCGGATCTCGTCGAGTTCGGGAGCACGAGCAGGGCGGTGCAGTTCGGCGCGGGCGAGTCGGTGCTGAAGATCATCGGCCGGTTCGGCGACCTGGGCGGCACCGACACGACCGAGGCCGTCCGCCGCCACTACCGGAAGCACGACCGGGTGCTGATCGTCACCGACGAGCAGGCCACCTACAGCCACTACGGCGACCCGACCCAGCAGATCCCGGCCCATGTGCCGGTCTACACCTGGAACCTCGCCGGCTACCGGGCGGGCCACGGCCCTTCCGGCAAGGCGAACCGGCACACCTTCGGCGGCCTCTCGGACGCGGCTTTTCGGATGGTTCCCTTGCTTGAGTGCTGTCGTGACGGGCTCTGGCCATGGCATGAGTGAAGGGGCGCAAGTTCACCAACATGACGGAATGGCAACCAGGTTGTGTGCCATCGACGAGTGCTCAAGGCCGCACAAGGGGCGAGGATGCTGCAATCTGCACTACCAGCGTTGGCTCGCTTATGGCGATCCAACGGGCGGTGGTCCCCTCTCGGATAACCGTGTCTCCGCCCCGGCCGTGCGCCATGGAGGGCTGTTCAAGGCCGCTGAAGGCGCGAGGGCTGTGCAATACGCACCACCGGCGCCTTCGAAGATATGGCTCACCAACGGCAACGCAGAACGGACTCGGCGCGGCACTTCCTGTCGTCACGAAGGATGCGAGCGGGAGCGGTACGGCGGTGGGCGTGGATCCTGTCACCTGCACTCCGGGCGTTTGAGGGAGAACCTTGAGTGGTGGACCTCGATGCAACCCAGCGGGCAACGCGTGAGTGACCTGCCGGCGTTCGCTCGGGAAGTCATCGAGCGATCCGGGGACCTGCCCGACGCCGCGCTGTAGCAGGACGTGGCCGTGGGGCGGCCGACGAACGGGGGCGAGTGTGGCCCGTATCCCAGTGGGGGTACGGGCCACACTCTTGTTCGTGACCCGTGCTGACATCTAACATTTCAGTTCATGGAGGCCATACGACCGGTCGGGCGCACCCTGCTGAGGGACCGCGCCTACCAAGCCATCCGGGACGCCATCGTGGCCGGGGAGATCGAGCCGGGCGCGGTGGTGCGTGACGCCGAGTTGGCGGAGTTGCTGGGGCTGTCGCGAGCGCCGGTGCGGGAGGCGTTCTCCCGGCTGGTGGACGAGGGGCTCCTGGAGAGCAAGCCGCAGAGCTACACGCGGGTCACGGCCGTCGTGGCCGCCGATGTGCGGGACGCGGCGGCCGTGGTCGGCGCCATGCACGAGCTGGCCACCCGGATCGCCGTGCCCCGGCTGTTCGCGGCGGATGTCGAGACGATGCGCTCGGCCAACGAGCGGTTCGCGGCGGCCGTCCGCACGGGCGACGTCGACGCGGCCCTGGTCGCCGACGACGCACTGCACGACGTCCTCGTCCGGGTGAGCGGCAACCGCGCGGCAGCCGCCACCGTCGCCCGCTACACCCCGCTCATCCGCCGGCTGGAGCGACGGCGGTTCGGCGAGGGCGGCAACTGCCGCTCGGCCGGCCTCCACGAGCAGTTGATCGAGGCGTGCGCGGCCGGCGACACGGACGAGGCGGTCCGTGTCACGGCGGAGATCTGGCGCGGCCTGGCCGCACTCGTCGACGAGCCGGCCGACGGACCTGGCGAGGCGCCTGGCGACGAACCCGCCCACGAACCCGTCGACGCCCCCGCGCTCGAAGCGGACCACTGACCCGCCCCACCCCCACTCCACCCCGGGAGGACCCGTGTCCCTTTCTTCCTTCGAGCGCTACCCGCTCCTCTTCGGGCCCTCGCCGGTCCATCCGCTGGAGCGCCTGACCGCCCACCTCGGCGGTGCCTCCGTCTGGGCCAAGCGCGAGGACTGCAACTCCGGCATCGCGTACGGCGGCAACAAGACCCGCAAGCTGGAGTACCTCGTTGCCGACGCGCTCGCCCAGGGCTGCGACACCCTCGTCTCCATCGGCGGTGTGCAGTCCAACCACACCCGTCAGGTCGCCGCCGTCGCCGCTCGCGTCGGGCTCAAGTGCGTGCTCGTACAGGAGAGTTGGGTCGACTGGCCCGACGCCGTGTACGACAAGGTCGGCAACATCCTGATCAGCCGGCTGGCCGGCGCCGACGTACGTCTCGTCCGGGCCGGCTTCGGCATCGGCTTCAAGGAGAGCTGGGAACTGGCGCTCAGCGAGGTCGAGGAGAGTGGCGGCAAGCCGTACGCCATCCCGGCCGGCGCCTCCGACCACCCCCTCGGCGGCCTCGGCTTCGCGGGCTGGGCGTACGAAGTCGCTGAGCAGGAGCGGGAGTTGGGCGTCTTCTTCGACACGGTGATCGTGTGCTCGGTGACCGGCTCGACCCAGGCCGGCATGGTGGCCGGTTTCGCAGCGCTGGAGGAGGCGGGCGGACGGCCGCGCCGGGTGCTCGGTATCGACGCCTCGGCCAAGCCGGTCCCCACCCGCGAGCAGATCGCCCGCATCGCCCAGAACACCGGACAACTCATCGGCGTCAAGCGGGAGTTGACCGTGGCCGACGTCGAGCTGGACGAGCGCTACCACGCCGGGATCTACGGCGTCCCGGACGATGCCACCCTCGTCGCCATGCAACTCGCCGCACGCACCGAGGGCATGGTCACCGACCCCGTGTACGAGGGCAAGTCGATGGCCGGGATGATCGACCTGATCGAACGCGACGAGATCGGCCCGGAGTCCACCGTGCTGTACGCCCACCTCGGCGGTCAGCCCGCGCTGAACGCGTACAGCGGCGTGATCCAGTGACGCCGGAGGCGCTGTTCCGGGGCTGACCCGGGCACCGACTCCTGCCAGACTCGGGCACCGACTCCTGGGCGGCCCGCGGGCACCGGCTCCTGCCGAAGCCCGCACCTGGCCGGATACAGTGCACAACGTGTGGGCGGACGATCAGCAGGGGGAGCCGGGCGGCGAGCGGGCCGAGCCCGAATGGTTCCCGTCGTCGGGCCACGATCCATGATGTGGCCCGGCCGGCCGGGGTGTCACGCCAGACGGTCGCCTTCCTCGGCTCTTCACGTGCATCGGCATCTGGAACGACTACATCTGGCCCCTGGTCGTCATGATCGACCCCGAGAAGGTCACCCTCCAGGTCGCCCCGGCGAACCTCAACGTCCTCTACAACACCGGCTACTCCCTGGTGATGGCCGGTGCGTTGTTGAGTGTCGTCCCGCTGATCGTCGCGTCTTCCTGATCGGGGCACGGCACTTCCTCCGGGACCTCGCGGCGGGGGCGATGAAGATGTGACGGGGCGGCGTACCGCCGGGCGCCCTTGTGTCGTGGGGTGCCCGGCGATGCGTACCTGCCCTCAGCGGGCCTTCACAGCGACTGGGCCGCCGGCTTCACCATCCCCCTGACCGTGCGGGACTTCACGAAGTCACCCATCGCGGTCATCTCCCACTCGCCGGAGAACTGCTTGATCAGCTTGGCCATCATCACGCCGGTCTGGGCCTCGGCGCTGGTGAGGTCGAAGCGGACCAGCTCCTCGCCGGTCGCGGCGTCGAGCAGACGGCAGTAGGCCTTGGCGACCTCGGTGAACTTCTGGCCGGAGAAGGAGTTGACCGTGAAGACCAGGCCGGTGACCTCCTGGGGAAGCCGTCCGAGGTCGACCACGATCACCTCGTCGTCGCCCCCGCCCTCACCCGTGAGGTTGTCACCGGAGTGCTTGATCGCGCCGTTCACGATCGAGAGCTTGCCGAAGTAGCAGCTGTCGATGTGGTTGCGCTGCGGGCCGTACGCGATGACCGACGCGTCCAGGTCGATGTCCTTGCCCCGGTACGCCGGCTCCCAGCCGAGGCCCATCTTGACCTGGGAGAGCAGCGGGCGGCCGCCCTTGACCAGAGAGACCGTCTGGTTCTTCTGGAGGCTGACGCGGCCCTTGTCCAGGTTGATCTTCCCGGCGCCGGGGGCGGGGGCCGCGGGCGGGGCCGGAGGGGCGGGGGGCACCGGGGGCGCCGTGCGGCTCGGGGCCGGGGACAGGACGGGCGGGGCCACCGGGGGTTGCATGGGGGCGGCGGGCTGTGCCGGGGTCGAGGCCGGGGCCGGGGAATCCTCCACCGTGACACCGAAGTCCGTCGCGATGCCCGCCAGGCCGTTCGCGTACCCCTGGCCGACCGCGCGGGCCTTCCACGCGCCGTTGCGGAGATAGATCTCCACGATCACCAGGGCCGTCTCGGTGCCCAGCTGCGGCGGGGTGAACGTGGCGATCACGGAGCCGTCCGCCGCGTTGCGGATCGTCGCCGTCGGTTCGACGCCCTGGAACGTCCGGCCCGCCGCGTCCGGGCTGGCCGTGACGATGATCTTCTCGATGCCCGGGGGGACGGCCGTGGTGTCCACCGTGATCGAGTCGGGCGTCGCACCGCCGCCGGAGCGGTACGTCACGCCCGGGCCGGTCGGCTGGTTGTAGAAGATGAAGTCGTCGTCCGAGCGCACCTTGCCGTCGCCGGTGAGCAATAGGCCCGATACGTCGAGCCGCACGGGCGCGGCGACGTCCACCGCGACGCGGGGGGCGGGCAGCGGGATGTTCGAGCCGGGGGTCATAGCGGTCATGCCGGGTGAACGATCCGGGCCGCTTTACCGTTCCCTTACCGAGCCGCTTGAGGGCCGTTCGGGGGTGCGGGTGGGTGGGGCTTCTCGCGCAGTTCCCCGCGCCCCCGAAAGACCAGGCCCTGCGGGCCTGAGAACGACGGCCGGGCGGGCCGAAAAG
>NZ_JBHVDX010000199.1:0-19583 GCF_042802555.1 Streptomyces sp. NPDC057474
AACGCGCGGAGGCCCGCAGGGTCGAGCACGATCGCCCTCTCGACACAGGCTTCAGCGCCCCGGAGGCGAACCGAGCCCCGCAAAAATAAGAGAAGGCGCCCTGCAACGCTGGTCCCCCCACGGGCCGGCGAGCAGGGCGCCTTCCCATGTCCCGGTGCGGATTCCCCCCACGGGATCCGGCCGGGCGTCTGGTGGACCAGCGCCTGAATCGCTGAGCAGAACGAGCAGAACTCGTCCTACCTGTCTCAATCTGTTGTGCGGCGGTGTGCGGTCTGCCGGGACGCGTACGTACGGGAGGGCCGCTCAAAGCTCCCCGGTGCACGTGCCCCGGCAACGCAATTCCGGGAACGTCCCCCAAGACATCCCCAGATGCCAGTCACGCCCCCCAAGACGCTTCTGACATCGCCAACTTAGACTCACGAACCCCTTCGATGGTTACGTTCACATCACTGTGATCTGCGTCTCTTGCCATATGTCCTGAAGATACGCAAGAGACACGATTCGGTGATCGAGGCCCCAGCGTAAGGATGATGCGCGAGCCTTGTGAAGAGCTTATGTGAGGCTGCTTCCGGACTCTAGAGGGACTTTTGCCCGACGGTCACGAAAATGTCCTGAGTCGCAAGCTGTTCGTTACCACGAAAACGGACGAAAAGGCCATAGCCGCCCCCGCGACCATCGGGTTGAGCAGCCCGGCGGCGGCCAGCGGCAGCGCTGCCAGGTTGTATCCGAAGGCCCAGGCCAGATTGCCCTTGATCGTGGACAGGGTCCGCCGCGACAGCCGGATGGCGTCGGCGGCCACCCGCAGGTCCCCGCGGACGAGCGTCAGATCGCCCGCCTCGATCGCCGCGTCCGTCCCCGTGCCCAGGGCGAGCCCCAGGTCGGCCGCGGCCAGCGCCGCCGCGTCGTTGACCCCGTCGCCGACCATCGCGACCGTACGGCCCTCGCCCTGGAGCCGGCGCACGACGTCGACCTTGTCCCGCGGCAGCACCTCGGCGATCACGTGCTCGGGGGAGACGCCGACCGCCGCGGCCACGGACCGGGCCACCCGCTCGTTGTCCCCGGTCAGCAGCACCGGTGTGAGCCCGAGCGCCCGCAGGAGCCGTACGGCCTCGGCGCTGGTGTCCTTGATCGCGTCGGCGACCGTGACGACACCGAGTGCCACACCGTCGCGCACAACCGCGACCGCCGTGTGCCCCTCGTCCTCGGCGGCCTCCTTGGCGCTCTTCAGGGCCTCGGGGAGCGGTCGGTCATGGATCCGGCCCACCTGGACGTCGTAGCCCTCCACGAGGCCGCGTACGCCCCTTCCGGGGAGGTTCTCGAAGCGCTCGACGGGTGGCAGCTCGCCGACGCGGTCCTCGGCGCCCGCGGCGATGGCCCGGCCCACCGGGTGTTCGGAGGCGTGTTCGACGGCGCCCGCGAGACGCAGTACGTCCTCCTCGGTGATGTCTTCGAGGGCGTCTCCGATGGCGTCTTCGGTGACGTACACCTTCTGGAGTGTCATCCGGCCGGTGGTGACGGTGCCGGTCTTGTCCAGGACGACGGTGTCGACGCGGCGGGTGGACTCAAGGACCTCGGGGCCCTTGATGAGGATGCCGAGCTGGGCGCCGCGGCCCGTGCCGACCATCAGGGCGGTCGGGGTGGCGAGGCCGAGCGCGCACGGGCAGGCGATGATCAGCACCGCGACGGCCGCCGTGAAGGCGGCGGTGGTGTCGTCCGTGAGGCCGAGCCAGGCGCCGAAGGTGGCGACCGCGATCAGGATGACGACGGGGACGAACACCGCCGAGATCCGGTCGGCGAGCCGCTGCACCTCCGCCTTGCCGTTCTGCGCGTCCTCCACCAGTCGTGCCATCCGGGCCAGCTGGGTGTCCGCGCCGATCCGGGTCGCCTCGACGACCAGTCGGCCCCCGGCGTTCACGGTCCCGCCCGTGACGGTGTCCCCGACCGTCACGTCCACCGGCACCGACTCGCCGGTCAGCATGGACGCGTCGACGGCGGAGACGCCCTCGACGACGGTGCCGTCGGTGGCGAACTTCTCCCCGGGGCGTACGACGAAACGGTCGCCGACGACGAGCTGTCCCACCGGGATCCGCACCTCACGCCCCTGGCGGAGCACGGAGACGTCCTTGGCGCCCAGCTTCAGCAGCGCCTTGAGCGCGGCGCCCGCGCGACGCTTGGAGCGGGCCTCCAGATAGCGGCCGAGCAGGATGAACGCCACGACCCCGGCGGCCACTTCGAGGTAGATCGTCGACGAGCCCGAAGTGCGCGAGACGGCGAACTCGAAGCCGTGCCGCATGCCCGGCATGCCCGCGTGCCCCCGGAAGAGGGCCCACAGGGACCAGCCGAAGGCGGCGAGCGTGCCGACCGAGACGAGCGTGTCCATCGTGGCCGCGCCGTGCCGGAGGTTGGTGAGCGCGGCCCGGTGGAAGGGCAGCCCGCCCCATACGACGACCGGCGCGGCGAGCGTCAGTGAGAGCCACTGCCAGTTGTCGAACTGCAGGGCGGGGACCATGGACATGAGGATCACGGGTGCCGCGAGCAGCGCCGAGACGGTGAGCCGCTGCCGCAGGGAGGCGAGTCCCGGGTCCGCCTCCTGGGCCCGGGAGGGGTCTTCCCGCTCGGCCTCCGGGGGAGCCGGGGGCGGTGGCTCCTCGGCCGTGTAGCCCGTCTTCACCACGGTGGCGATGAGGTCGGCGACCTCCACCCCTGCGGGGTAGGTGACTTTCGCCTTCTCCGTCGCGTAGTTCACCGAGGCGGTGACCCCGTCCAGGCGGTTGAGCTTTTTCTCGACGCGGGCCGCGCAGGACGCGCAGGTCATCCCGCCGATGGTCAGCTCGACCTCATGGACGGGCTCACTTATGGGGGCCGCTGTGGTGGTGCTCGTCATGTCCGTGCCTGAGATGTCCGTACCGATGCCGGCCTCAGGCCTTGCCGGCCAGCTCGAAGCCCGCCTCGTCGACGGCGGCGCGCACGGCCTCCTCGTCGAGCGGGGCGGCCGAGACCACGGTGACCTCACCGGTGGAGGCGACGGCCTTCACGGAGGAGACGCCGGCGATCTGGGTGATCTCGCCCGAAACGGCGCCTTCGCAGTGCCCGCAGCTCATTCCGCTCACCTTGTAGACGGTGGTGACGGAACCCTGGGTGTCGGTCTCGACGGTCATGTCGTTACTCCTCGTCGGGGCGTGTGGGGTTCGAGTAACCCTTCAGGGCATCTACTTTATACCCCCTAGGGGTATGAATCCAAGAGGGGTCCGGCCGGGGCGGTGGGGTGCCGGGGGTGTCCGGGGTGCGGAAGGTTTTTGTTGGCTGGGTGCGGCGGGTTCTCGTGGGGCCGGGCCGGGTCGGGCCGGTCGGGGCCGACCCGGTCAGGGTGCCGGGGTCCGGGGGGCGTTCGTGGGTCCGGCGGGCAGGCAGTCGCCCACCAGGGGTTCCAGGTAGCGGAGCAGGACGTTCTTCAGCTCCTGGATGTAGGCGTCGCGCTCGGCGCCCTCGCGGCTGAGCACCAGCTCCAGGCCGGCCTTGTACATGGCCACGCAGACGTGCGCGGTGCGCGTGATGTCGGCGGCCGGTGTGTCGGGCAGGAAGGGTGCCAGCAGCGCCTCGATCCGCGTGAGCAGGGCCGTGTGCAGGGCGTCGTGCTGCTCGGCGATCCGGCCGGGGGTGTCCGGGCCGTGCATCAGGGTGAAGATCACCGGGTGCCGGCAGTTGAAGTCGATGAAACGGTCGACGGCGCCGGCCACGGCCTCCTCCAGCGGGGTGGCCGGATCCACCGGGGCGAGCGCGGGCGCCACTGGCTGTGGCGCTGCGTTGGGTGAATCCGAAGCAGCGCGCCGCGACCAGAAGGATGCGATTCCTCGCCGGAATGAAGCCCTGGGGTTCGCTACCGCCGCCGACCTGCTCCTTCCTGGCCTCCCGTTCCTGGGTGTGAGGCTCGGCACAGCCCGCGACCATCAGTTCCCCGTGACGGCCGAGTCACGCACCGTCCAGGGGTGCGGGGAACTGCGCGAGAACCCCCACCGAACCCGCACTCACCCACTCACCCCCCGAACGCCCGCGCGCAGCGCGAAGGGGGTCGAAGGGGCACAGCCCCTGGAGGATGGGACGGGTAGGGGCGGCGGGGGCGAGGAACCTTCGTCCCACGATGCGATGCTGACCGGGGCCCAGAAGGGATCAACGGCCCACAATCGAAAGGTGGGACACATGCGCGCGGTGGTGTTCGAACAATTCGGAGAGCCGGCCACAGTAAAGGACGTCGCCGCCCCCACCCCCACCCCCCACGGAGTCGTCGTGCGGGTCGAAGCCACCGGCCTCTGCCGCAGCGACTGGCACGGCTGGCAGGGCCACGACCCCGACATCACCCTCCCGCACGTACCCGGCCACGAACTTGCCGGCGTCGTGGAGGCGACAGGCACGGCGGTGACCGGCTGGCGCCCCGGCGACCGGGTCACCGTCCCCTTCGTGTGCGCCTGCGGCGGCTGCCCCGCCTGCGCGGCCGGAGACCAGCAGGTGTGCGAGCGGCAGACCCAGCCGGGGTTCACCCACTGGGGCTCGTTCGCCCAGTACGTCGCCCTGGACCACGCCGACGTGAACCTGGTGGCGCTGCCGGAGGAGCTGTCGTACGGCACGGCGGCCTCACTGGGCTGCCGCTTCGCCACGGCGTTCCGCGCGGTCGTCACGCAGGGCCGCGTCGCGGCGGGGGAGTGGGTCGCCGTCCACGGCTGCGGCGGTGTGGGCCTCTCCGCCGTGATGATCGCGGCGGCCTCCGGCGCGAGGGTGATCGCCGTCGACGTATCCCCTCAAGCCCTGGACCTGGCCCGCAAGTTCGGCGCGGCGGAATGCGTGGACGCGTCAGCCGTAACGGACTCAGCCGGAGCGGGCACGGCCGGAGCGGGCACGGCCGCAGCGATACACGACCTGACCGGCGGCGGTGCCCACCTCTCCCTCGACGCCCTCGGTTCCCCGGCCACCTGCGCGGCCTCCGTCAACAGCCTCCGCCGCCGAGGCCGCCACATCCAGGTGGGCCTGCTTCCCTCCGAGACCGGCACCACCCCCGTCCCCATGGCCCGAGCCATCGCCCTGGAACTCGAACTCCTGGGCAGCCACGGCATGGCGGCCCACGCCTACCCCCAGATGCTGGAGCTGGTCCGAGCGGGCATCCTCCGCCCCGACCTCCTGGTGACCTCGACGATCCCCTTGGACGCGGCCCCCGCCGCGCTCGCGGCGATGGGCACGGCACCCGGCAGCGGAGTGACGGTCATCGAACCGTGGAGCTGACCCGCCCACTGCCCTACCGCCCACTGCCCTACCGTCCGCTGCCGGGCCGTCCGCTGCCGGACCGCTCACTGCCGGGCCGTCCGCTGCCGGGCCGTTCGCTGCCGGGCCGCCCCCGATGGGCGGCCCACTCCGGCGCGAGGATCGACATCCGTACGGCGTCGATCCACTCCCCGCCCTGCCACAGCGTCTGCCGCTCGACCCCCTCGGCCACGAACCCGACCTTCTCGTAGGTGCGCCGAGCCCGGGGGTTGTGGCTGAAGACATACAACGACACGCGGTGCAGCCCAAGCCCCTCGAAGGCATGGCCGACCGCCAGCCGCACGGCTTCCGTCCCCAGCCCCCGGTCTTGTCCACCAGGTCCGATCAGGATCCGGAAGCAGCAGCTGCGGTTGGCCTCGTCCCATTCATTGAGCACGGCCTCACCCACCAGCTCGCCGCTCGCCCGGTCCACGATGCCGAGGTCGAGCCGATCGGCCTGGCCGTTGCGGCTGCCGTACCAGGATCGCAGCCGGTCCAGACCGAACTCCTCGGTAGGGCTGCCGGTCAGCCGCACGACCTCCGGGTCGGCCAGGATCCGCGCCATCACGGACGCGTCGTCTTCGGTGAACGGCCGCAGCACGGCCCTCTCACCGGTGAGTACGGGTTTCCCGGAAAAGCTCATCCCCGGATCCTGGACAGCCGACGGACCCGGGGACAAATGAATAAGCGTGATGCGGGGCGGATCAGTCGCCCTTGCGCCCTCGGTTGCCCGGCCTGGAGGCGACCCAGGCGCGGACGGTGTCGGCGTACCAGTAGGGCTTGCCGTTCTCCATGTGGTCGGGGGGCGGCAGCAGCCCGTGTTTGCGGTACGAGCGGACGGTGTCGGGCTGCACACGGATGTGCGCCGCGATGTCCTTGTACGACCATAGGCGTCGGTCGGTCATCAGTGGCACCTCCCTGCGCGCACCACGGCGTCGGCCGGGAGGACCGTTGGGGGAGCCGGGCACTGCGCTGGCGATCACAAGCCTGTGCCCGGTGAACGACACCCGGTGACCACCGGCAAGGGCCGGTGGATCACATGTGACGGAAGCCCCGCATACACATGACATGTGTGACAGGAAGGTGTTTTTTGTGACGAGAGTGACGAATTAGCGCGCCTTGCTACTCAGGGGCAAGGGCAGCGCCCTGAAGGGGCGCGAGGAACTGCGCGATCAGCCACGAACCACCCGCAGCCTCGAACGATCCGCAGTCCCCCACCGCTTCCGAGCCAAAAACCTACGCACCGCAAGACCTCAAGAAGGCCCGAGTCCGCTGAGCGATGGGCAACGGCTTGTCCGGCTCACAGGGATACATGTCCTGCTCGACGATCGCGAACAAGTCCACGTCCAGCTTCTGCGCAGCAGCCAGCACCGGCCCCAGCTCGGGCACACCCTTCGGCGGCTCACACATCACACCCTTGGCCACGGCCGGCCCGAACGGAATCTCGTTCGCGCGGACGTCGGCCAGGATCTCGGGGTCGACCTGCTTGAGGTGCAGGTACCCGATGCGCTCCCCGTACGTCTCGATCAGCTTGACGCTGTCGCCGCCGCAGTAGGCGTAGTGCCCGGTGTCGAGGCACAGCGACACCACCGACGAGTCGGTCCCGTCCAGGAAGCGGACGACGTTCTCCTCGCTGTCGATGTGGGTGTCGGCGTGCGGGTGGACGACGATCTGGAGGCCGTACTTCTCCCGCACCTCCCGCCCGAGCCGCTCGGTCAGCTGGGTGAGGTACCGCCACTGCTCGACGGTCAGCTCGCTGGGCTCCAGCACCTTGCCCGTCTTGTCGTCCCGCCAGAACGACGGGATGACGACGAGGTGCTTGGCGCCCATGGCCTGCGCGAGGACCGCGTTGTCGGCCACGTGCGCCCAGGTCTTCTCCCAGACGTCGGGGCCGTGGTGCAGCCCGGTGAAGACCGTGCCGGCCGACACTTTCAGGCCGCGTTTGGCGGTCTCCTCGGCGAGGACCGCCGGGTCGGTCGGCAGATAGCCGTACGGGCCCAGCTCGATCCACTCGTAGCCGGAAGCGGCGACCTCGTCGAGGAAGCGCTGCCAGGGGACCTGCTGGGGGTCGTCGGGGAACCAGACGCCCCAGGAGTCGGGCGCCGAGCCGACTCGGATGCGCGAGAGTGAGGACTGAGGTGACAACGACGTCATGGGAGTCAGCTTCAGCCCCGGAGCGGAGCGTGTCAATAGGTAGTCCGAATGTCTGGACAAAGTATTGACAGGGTCGCTCCGGCGGGGCTAGACCTTGTCGCAACCGGCGCATGAAGGGAACTCGATGGCGTACGACCTGATCACCATGGGGCGGATCGGTGTGGACCTCTACCCGTTGCAGACGGGGGTCCCGCTGCCGCAGGTGACGTCCTTCGGGAAGTTCCTCGGCGGATCGGCGACGAACGTCGCGGTGGCCGCGTCCCGCCTCGGCCGCACCACCGCCGTCATCACCCGCACGGGCGAGGATCCCTTCGGCGAGTACCTCCACCAGGCGCTGCGCGACTTCGGCGTGGACGACCGCTGGGTCACCCCGGTCCCGGGCCTGCAGACCCCCGTCACCTTCTGCGAGGTCTTCCCGCCGGACGACTTCCCGCTGTACTTCTACCGCCGCCCCAAGGCCCCGGACCTGGAGATCGACGCCCACGAGCTGGACCTCGACGCCATCGCCGGGACCCGGATCTTCTGGGTCACCGGCACCGGCCTGAGCGAGGAGCCCAGCCGTACGGCGACGCTCGCGGCCCTCGCCCACCGGGCCAAGGCCGGTACGACGGTCTTCGACCTCGACTGGCGCCCCATGTTCTGGACCGACCCGGCCGAGGCCCGCCCGTTCTACGAGGAGGCCCTGCGGCACACGACCGTCGCGGTCGGCAACCTCGACGAGGTCGAGGTCGCGACCGGTGTCCGCGAGCCGCAGGCCGCCGCCCGCGCGCTCCTCGACGCCGGGGTCGAACTGGCGGTCGTCAAACAGGGCCCCAAGGGCGTCCTCGCGGTCAACAGCAAGGGCGAGTCCGCCGAGGTCCCGCCCCTCCCCGTCAACGTCCTGAACGGCCTCGGCGCCGGAGACGCCTTCGGCGGCTCCCTCTGCCACGGCCTGCTCGAAGGCTGGGGCCTGGAAAAGATCATGCGGCACGCCAACGCGGCCGGCGCCATCGTCGCCTCCCGCCTGGAGTGCTCGTCCGCCATGCCCACGGTGGAAGAGATCGAGACAGCGGTCGCGGCGGGAGCAGTCCTGTGAACGTCGACGTCTCCGCCCTCGTCCGCACCCGCGTCCACCACCCCGAGGCGATCGCCGAGGCCGCCGCCCGGCGTATCCGGCGCCCCCTGATCGGCGACTCCGGCCGGCTGATGATCGTCGCCGCCGACCACCCGGCCCGAGGCGCCCTCTCCGTCGGTGACCGCAAGCTCGCCATGGCGAACCGGGCCGACCTCCTCGAACGACTGTGCCTGGCACTGTCCCGCCCCGGTGTGGACGGTGTCCTCGCGACCGCCGACATCCTCGACGACCTGCTCCTCCTCGGCGCCCTCGACGGCAAGGTCGTCATGGGGTCGATGAACCGGGGCGGTCTCGCGGGCGCCAGCTTCGAACTGGACGACCGTTTCACCGGCCACCGCCCCGAGGACATGGAGCGCCTCGGCTTCGACGCCGGCAAGCTCCTGCTGCGCGTCGACTACGACGACCCGGGCTCCCTCACCACCCTGGAGTCCACCGCCCGTGCCGTGGACGCCATGGCCGAGCGTGGGCTCCCCGTGTTCGTCGAGCCGTTCATCAGCCGCCGCGACCCCCTCACCGGCAAGGTCAAGAACGACCTGAGCGCCGACGCCGTCACCAAGTCGATCGCCATAGCGGCCGGGCTCGGCGGCAGCTCGGCGTACACCTGGCTGAAGGTGCCCGTCACCGAGAACCCGGACGACATGGCCCGCGTGATGGAGACCTCGACGCTGCCCGCCGTGCTGCTCGGCGGCGATGTCGGCGAGGACCAGGAGGGCGCGTACGAGAAGTGGCGGGGCGCGCTGCAACTGCCCACCGTGCAGGGTTTGGTGGTCGGCCGCTCGTTGCTCTACCCGGCGGACGACGACGTCACCGCCGCCGTGGACACCGCCGTAGGACTGTTGTGAGGGCCGCATGACACAGAAGACCGAGCTGTACGTACCCAAGGGTGCGACCGCGAACGCGCAGTACGTCGTCGACATCGACCCGAAGCGGGCCGGCTGGACCCACAGCAGCCTGCGGATCGTGGAGTTGGAGCCGGGCGGGACTCACATGTTCACGACCGGGGACAGCGAGTGGATCGTGCTGTCCCTCAACGGCGGTTGTACGGTGCGGGTCTCGGGCGAATCGGGTGAATCGGGTGAATCGGTTACACCCGGTGGATCCGGTGAACCCGGCGGCGAAGAGGACCAAGAGTTTCAGATCCTGGGCAGGGAGAGCGTGTTCGCCGGAGTCTCCGACTTCGTGTACGCGCCCCGTGACGCCCGGGTACAGATCGCCTCCGGCGCGGGAGGCCGCTTCGCTTTGGCAGGAGCGAAGTGCGAGCGACTACTCCCCGCCCGCTACGGCCCCGCGCCGGAGGTCCCCGTGGAAGACCGAGGCAGCGGCAACTGCGCCCGTCAGGTGCGCAACTTCGCCTCCGCCGACGCCTTCGAGTGCGACAAGCTGATCACCGTCGAGGTCATCACCCCCGGCGGCAACTGGTCCTCGTACCCGCCGCACAAGCACGACGAGAACCGGCCGGGGGAGGAGACCGAGCTCGAGGAGATCTACTACTTCGAGATCGACGGTCCCCACGGCTTCGGCTATCAGCGCGTGTCCCCCTCGCGCGAGGGCGGCTCCGAGGTGCTCGCCGAGGTCCGTTCCGGTGACGCGGTGCTCGTGCCCGACGGCTGGCACGGCCCGTCCATCGCGCAGCCCGGCCACAGCATGTACTACCTGAACGTGATGGCCGGCCCGGGCTCCGAGCGGCAGTGGCGAATCTGCTTCCACCCCGATCACACGGAGGGATACCGATGACCTCCAAGCCGTCCTCGACGACGACGCGACTCACCGTCGCGCAGGCGCTGGTGCGGTTCCTCTCCGTTCAGTACACCGAGCGCGACGGCGAGCGGCAGCGGCTGATCGGCGCCACCTGGGGCATCTTCGGCCACGGCAACGTCGCGGGCCTCGGCCAGGCGCTGATCGAGTACGCCGACGACATGCCGTACCTCCAGGGCCGCAACGAGCAGTCGATGGTGCACGCGGCCGTCGGCTACGCCCGGCAGTCGAACCGGCTGTCCACGCACGCCGTGACGACGTCCATCGGGCCCGGCGCCACCAACCTCGTCACCGGCGCCGCCCTCGCCACCATCAACCACCTCCCGGTCCTGCTGCTCCCCGGCGACATCTTCGCCACCCGCCCGGCCGACCCGGTCCTCCAGCAGCTCGAAGTCCCTTACGCGGGCGACATCAGCGTCAATGACACGCTGCGCCCGGTGTCGAGGTACTTCGACCGGATCACCCGCCCCGAGGCCCTGATCCCGGCCGCGCTCCAGGCGATGCGCGTCCTCACCGACCCGGTGGAGACGGGGGCCGTGACCCTCGCCCTCCCGCAGGACGTGCAGGCGGAGGCGTACGACTGGCCGGAGGAGTTCTTCGCCGAGCGGACCTGGAACGTCCGCCGCCCGGCGGCCGACGTCGCCGAACTGGCCGCCGCGATCAGCGCGATCCGCGCGGCCCGCCGCCCCCTGATCGTCGCCGGCGGCGGTGTCCACCACGCCCGCGCCGAGGAGACGCTCGCCGAACTGGCCGACGCGACGGGCATCCCCGTCGCCTCCACCCAGGCCGGCAAGGGTTCCCTCCGCCACGACCACCCCCAGGACGTGGGCGGCATCGGCCACACCGGCACCGCGACCGCGAACGAACTCGCCCGCACCGCCGACCTGGTGATCGGTGTGGGCACCCGGTACACGGACTTCACCACCGCCTCCGGCACCCTCTTCGCCGCCGACGGCGTCCGCTTCCTCAACCTCAACATCGCGCCCTACGACGGCCACAAGCTCTCCGGGCTGCCGCTGATCGCGGACGCGCGGTCGGGGCTGGAGTCACTCGCCGAGGCCCTGGAACTGCACGGGCACCGGGTCGCGGACGCGTACGTCGCCGAGTACGCGGAGGACAAGCAGCGCTGGGAGCACCGCGTCGACGCCTGTTACGAGGCCGACGAGCCGGACACCCGGCCCACCCAGGCCCAGGTCCTCGGCCTGCTCGACGAGATCGTCGACGAGTCCGACATCCTCATCAACGCGGCCGGTTCCCTCCCCGGTGACCTGCACAAACTCTGGCGGGCACGATCGCGGGACCAGTACCATCTGGAGTACGGCTACTCCTGCATGGGGTACGAGATACCGGCCGCGATCGGCGTCCGGCTGGCCGCTCCCGGGCGCCCGGTGTGGGCACTGGTCGGCGACGGCACCTATCTGATGATGCCGACCGAGATCGTCACGGCCGTGCAGGAGAACGTCCCGATCAAGGTGCTGCTCGTGCAGAACCACGGGTACGCCTCCATCGGCGGCCTCTCGGAGACGGTCGGCGGTGAGCGGTTCGGTACCGCCTACCGGCACCGCAACCCCGACGACGGCACGTTCACGGGCACCCCGCTGCCCGTGGATCTCGCCGCCAACGCGGCCAGTCTCGGCATGCGCGTCCTGCGCGCCAAGACGGTCCGTGACCTGCGCGTCGCCCTCGCCGAGGCGCGGGCGGCCGACACTCCCACTTGTGTCTACGTGGAGACCCAAACGGCAGACACAGTGTCGGGCCCGCCTCCCGCGCAGGCCTGGTGGGATGTACCTGTGGCCGAGACCGCGACCCGCGCGTCGGCGGTCAAGGCACGCGAGGAGTACGACCGGCACGTCTCAACCCGACGCCGCCATCTGTGAGAAGGAGTTTCTCGGCATGACGAAGATCGTCAACCACTGGATCGGCGGCAAGACCGTCGAAGGCGCGTCGGGTACGTTCGGGCCGGTCACGGACCCGGCGACCGGCGCGGTCACCACCAAGGTCGCCTTCGCGACCGTCGACGAGGTCGACGCGGCGGTGCGGACCGCCAAGGAGGCCTATGTCACCTGGGGCCAGTCGTCGCTGGCCAAGCGCACGGAGATCCTGTTCCGCTTCCGCGCGCTGCTGGACGCCAACCGCGACGCGATCGCGGAGCTGATCACCGCCGAGCACGGCAAGGTGCACAGCGACGCGCTCGGCGAGGTCGCGCGCGGCCTGGAGATCGTCGACCTGGCCTGCGGCATCAACGTGCAGCTGAAGGGCGAGCTGTCGACGCAGGTCGCCAGCCGCGTGGACGTCGCCTCGATCCGCCAGCCGCTGGGTGTCGTGGCGGGCATCACGCCGTTCAACTTCCCGGCGATGGTCCCGATGTGGATGTTCCCGATCGCCATCGCGACCGGCAACACCTTCATCCTCAAGCCGTCCGAGAAGGACCCCTCGGCCTCGATCAAGATCGCCGAACTGCTCTCGGAAGCCGGTCTGCCGGACGGCGTCTTCAACGTCGTCCACGGCGACAAGGTGGCGGTGGACCGCCTCCTGGAGCACCCGGACGTCAAGGCGATCTCCTTCGTCGGCTCGACCCCGATCGCCCGCTACATCCACACCACGGCCGCCGCCAACCACAAGCGCGTCCAGGCCCTGGGCGGCGCCAAGAACCACATGCTGGTCCTCCCGGACGCGGACCTCGACGCGGCGGCCGACGCGGCCGTCTCGGCGGCCTACGGCTCGGCGGGCGAGCGCTGCATGGCGATCTCGGCCGTGGTCGCCGTCGGAGCCATCGGCGACGAACTGGTGGACAAGATCCGCGAGCGCGCCGAGAAGATCAAGATCGGCCCCGGCAACGACCCGACCTCCGAGATGGGCCCGCTGATCACGGCGGTGCACCGCGACAAGGTGGCGTCGTATGTCACCGGCGCGGCGGCCGAGGGTGCGGAAGTCGTCCTGGACGGCACCGGCTTCACGGTCGAGGGCTACGAGGACGGCCACTGGATCGGCATCTCGCTGCTGGACAAGGTGCCCACGTCCGCGAAGGCATACCAGGACGAGATCTTCGGCCCGGTGCTGACCGTGCTGCGTGTCGACACCTACGACGAGGGCATCGCCCTCATCAACGCCTCCCCGTTCGGCAACGGCACCGCGATCTTCACCCGCGACGGCGGCGCCGCCCGCCGCTTCCAGCTGGAGGTCGAGGCCGGCATGGTCGGCGTCAACGTCCCGATCCCGGTCCCCGTCGGCTACCACTCCTTCGGCGGCTGGAAGGACTCCCTCTTCGGCGACCACCACATCTACGGCAACGACGGCACCCACTTCTACACCCGGGGCAAGGTCGTCACCACCCGCTGGCCCGACCCGGCCGACGGCCCCACCGGCGTCGACCTGGGCTTCCCGCGCAACCACTGACCACCACGCCCGTCCACATGCAGTTCCCCGCGCCCCGTCAGGGCCGCGGGGAACTGTTTTTTCTGGGGCGTGGGGAGCCTCTCTCAAGGGGCGCGGGCGAGCCGCCTTCAAGGGGCGCGGGGAACTGCGCGATCAACCACGACGAACCCGCACCCGCCAACAAATCCCACCCCCCGAGCTATGAGGCGACTATGAGGCGCCAAGGGGGTCGAAGGGGCACAGCCCCTGGGGGACGGGACGGGAAGGGACGGGAAGGGGCGGCGGGGGCGAGAAAAGACCCGGGCCCGCCCCCACTTATCAGGTTGCTGTCAGCTCCGCACCCCACCCCCGCATACCGCGACCGCTGTATGCCGAATTCCTCCCGTACGACCGTGGGATGGCCCACTCTTCACCCCGGAGAGGGCCATGGGGCACCGGTGGTGCCCCTTACCGTTGAACGCATGGATCTTCGAATGCCCGGACCGCGACTGCGCGGAGCGCTGCGGCGGAGGCCGCGGCGGACCATCGCCGCCGCGGCCGCCGTCGTCGTGCTCGCCGGCGCGGGCACCTGGACGGCCACCGCCTCGGACGAAGCGGCGCCGGTGAAGCGCACCGACCAGGTCATGGGCACGGCCGAGGGCGTGCGCATCGACACCTCGTACTTCACCTCCGGCTCGGACGGCCGCCGCCCCGCCGTCCTGCTCGCGCACGGCTTCGGCGGCAGCAAGGACGACGTCCGGCAGCAGGCCGAGGACCTCGCCCGCGACGGCTACGCGGTGCTGACCTGGTCCGCGCGCAGCTTCGGCGAGTCGACGGGCAAGATCGGCCTGAACGACCCGAAGGGCGAGGTCGCCGACGTCTCCAAGCTGATCGACTGGCTCGCGAAGCGCCCCGACGTCCAGCTGGACAAGGACGGCGACCCGCGCGTCGGCGCCGCCGGCGCCTCGTACGGCGGGGCGGTCTCGCTGCTGGCCGCCGGGTACGACGACCGGGTGGACGCCATCGCCCCCGCGATCACGTACTGGAACCTGTCGGACGCCCTCTTCCCGAACGGCGTGTTCAAGAAGCTGTGGGCCGGCCTCTTCGTCAACAGCGGCGGCGGCTGCGACAAGTTCGAGACGCAGCTCTGCGAGATGTACCAGCGGGTCGCCGAGTCCGGGCAGCCCGACGCGGAGGCCGTGAAGCTCCTCGACGAGCGCAGCCCCGAGGCCGTCGGCGACCGCATCAAGGTGCCCACGCTGCTGCTCCAGGGCCAGACCGACTCCCTCTTCCCGCTCGGTCAGGCCGACGCCGCCGCCAAGGCGATCAAGGCCAACGGCGCGCCCGTGGAGGTCGACTGGATCTCCGGCGGCCACGACGGCGGCGACATGGAGACCTCCCGTGTCCAGTCCCGGGTGAACTCCTGGTTCGACCGCTACCTCAAGGACGACAAGAGCGCGGACACCGGCTCGGCGTTCCGCGTCACCCGCACCCTCGGCACCGGCTCCGGCGACGGCGAACCCCGCCTGAGCGGCACGACCGACGACGCCTACCCGGGCCTGGAGAGCGACCCCACGTCGATCGCCCTCGCCGGACGCGAGCAGAGCTTCGAGAACCCGGCCGGCGCCAACCCGCCCGCCGTGTCGGCCCTGCCCGGCCTCGGCGCCGGCGGCGGCCTCGCCCAGCTGTCCTCGCTCGGCGTCAGTATCTCCCTCGACTTCCCCGGCCAGTTCGCCGCGTTCCAGTCGAAGCCCGTCGCGGACGACCTCCAGATCACCGGCTCGCCCACGGCCACGGTCCACGTGAAGTCGACCAGCGAGGACGCCGTCCTCTTCGCCAAGGTGTACGACGTAGGCCCGGACGGCCGGTCCCAGGTCCTGCCCTCCCAGCTCGTCGAGCCCCTCCGGGTGGAGGGCGCGAAGTCCGGCAAGGACGTGAAGCTCACCCTCCCGGCCATCGACCACGAACTCGACGACGGCCACAGCCTGCGCCTCGTCCTCGCCTCCACCGACCTCGGCTACGCCTCCCCGACGACCCCGGCGACGTACACCGTCTCCCTCAAGGGCGACCTGGAGGTGCCCACGCCGCTCGGCCGGGCCGACCGCACGGACGTCCTGCCCGCCTGGGTCTGGTACCTGCCGGTCAGCGGCGCCGTGATCGCGGCCGTCCTGCTGGTCACGGGACGCCGCCGCATCGTCACCCCGGCCCCGGATCCCGCGCTGGCCGAGGTCCCGCTGCAGATCACCGACCTGAGCAAGAAGTACAAGAACGGTGACCGCTACAGCGTCCGCGATCTCTCCTTCCGCGTCGAGAAGGGCCAGGTACTCGGCCTCCTCGGGCCGAACGGCGCGGGCAAGACGACGACCCTGCGCATGCTGATGGGCCTGATCCAGCCGGACGGCGGCCAGATCCGCGTCTTCGGCCACGCGATCGTGCCGGGCGCCCCGGTGCTCTCCCGGGTCGGCGCCTTCGTCGAGGGCGCGGGCTTCCTCCCGCACCTGTCCGGCCGCGAGAACCTGGAGCTGTACTGGGCGGCCACCGGCCGCCCGGCCGAGGACGCCCACCTCGACGAGGCCCTGAAGATCGCCGGCCTCGGCGACGCCCTGGCCCGCGCGGTCCGCACCTACTCCCAGGGCATGCGCCAGCGCCTGGCCATCGCCCAGGCCATGCTCGGCCTGCCCGACCTGCTGATACTCGACGAGCCGACGAACGGACTCGACCCGCCGCAGATCCGCGAGATGCGCGAGGTCATGATCCGGTACGCGGCGGCCGGCCGCACGGTCATCGTCTCCAGCCACCTGCTGGCGGAGGTCGAGCAGACCTGTACGCACCTGGTCGTCATGGATCACGGCAAGCTCGTCCAGGCGGGCCCCGTGAGCGAGATCGTCGGCTCCGGCGACACGCTGCTGGTCGGCACGTCCGAGCCCGTGGACGAGCCCGTCGTCGAGAAGATCGCCGCCCTGCCGGGCGTCGACTCGGCCGTCCGTGCCGACGAGGGCCTGGTGGTCCGCCTCGACGCCGACGGCAGCGCCCAGCGCCTGGTCGCCGAACTCGTCCGGCTGGAAGTACCCGTGGAGTCGGTCGGCCCGCACCGCCGCCTCGAAGACGCCTTCCTCACCCTGATCGGAGAGTCCGCATGAGCACGCTGGCCGAGCGTGCCGAGCACGCAGAACCCGTCGAGGTCGCCGACGGCTACCGCGCGGGCCGCACCCTGCCCCTCGGGGTCGAGCTGGTCCGGCAGCTGAAGCGCCGGCGCACGATGGTCATGGGCGGCATCCTGTTCGCCCTGCCGCTCGTGCTGCTGATCGCCTTCCAGGTCGGCGGTACACCCGGCGAGGGCAACAACCGGGCCAACCTGATGGACACGGCCACGGCGTCCGGCGCGAACTTCGCCGCGGTCAACCTGTTCGCCGCCGCGGGCTTCCTGCTCGTCATCCCCGTCGCGCTGTTCTGCGGCGACACGGTCGCCTCGGAGGCCAGCTGGGCCTCCCTGCGCTACCTCCTCGCCGCGCCCGTGCCCCGCGCCCGGCTGCTGTGGTCCAAGCTCGTCGTCGGCCTCACCCTCAGCCTGGCGGCGCTGGTGCTGCTGCCGGTCGTCGCACTCGCCGTCGGCACGGCGGCGTACGGCTGGGGTCCGTTGGAGCTGCCCACCGGCGGTGAGATCGCGCCGGGCGCCGCCGCCCAGGCCCTGCTGATCACCGTGGCGTACATCTTCGTGTCCCAACTGGTCACCGCGGCCATGGCGTTCTGGCTCTCCACGAAGACCGACGCCCCGCTCGGCGCGGTCGGCGGCGCCGTCGGGCTCACCATCGTCGGCAGCGTCCTCGACGAGGTGACCGCCCTCGGCGACTGGCGCGACTTCCTGCCCACGCACTGGCAGTACGCCTGGCTGGACGTCGTCAACCCGCAGCCCGACTACACCGACATGATCCAGGGCGTCTCCATCTCCATAACGTACGCGCTGGTGCTGTTCGCCCTGGCCTTCCGGGGTTTCAGCCGCAAGGACGTCGTCTCCTAGGTCAACGGAGGATCACCCACCGGTCTCGACAGGCCCCCGTCGTGGCCGCTTCGAGACGCATCCGCAACACCCCGTAGCGCACATCCGGGCCCCCTCCGCCGTCACAGTCACAACAGTCGCCCGCGGAAAGGCGACAGCTGACGTGGCTAGGGGGCCCGGATGCACACGTATCGCAGGACAGGGACGACACGGCAACGGATGGGCACGGCACTCCTCGCCCTGGGCACGGCCGGAGCCCTGCTCCTCACCGGCTGCGGCAACGGCGGCGTCGACCGGGGCAACTCCTCGGCGTACGACCGCTCACAGAACGGCGGCACGACGGACGGCTTCCCGGCCCCGGCACCCGAGGGCACCGGCACCGGTGAACAGCGGGGCGAGCAGCCGGACGACGAGTCCCGGGACATCGCCCCGTCCCCAGACCACCTCTCCACCTTCGCCCTCGACGTCGACACCGCCTCCTACGGCTACGTCCGCCGCACCCTGGACGACGGCAGCCTGCCCGACCCGTCGACGGTCCGCCCGGAGGAGTTCGTCAACAGCTTCCGCCAGGACTACGAACGCCCCGACGGCGACGGCTTCTCGGTCACCGTCGACGGTGCCTACACGACGGGCATGGAGTGGTCCCTCGTCCGCGTCGGCCTCGCCACCCGAGCCGCCGAGGGCGACAGCAAGCGCCCTCCCGCCGCCCTCACCTTCGTCATCGACGTCTCCGGCTCCATGTCCGAACCGGGCCGCCTCGACCTCGCCAAGGAGGCCCTGCAGACGATGACGAACCGGCTGCGCGACGACGACTCCGTCGCCATCGTCACCTTCAGCGACGAGGCCGAGACCGTCCTGCCGATGACCCGCCTCGCCGACAACCGCGGCGAGATCCGTGAGGCGGTCGACAGCCTGGAACCCACCGACTCCACCAACCTCGCCGCGGGCGTCGAGACCGGCTACGAGACCGCCGTCGAAGGCCTGCGCAAGGGCGCCACCAACCGCGTCGTGCTCCTCTCCGACGCCCTCGCCAACACCGGCTCCACCGATGCCGACACCATCCTCGAACGCATCGCGAGCGAACGCCGCGAACACGGCATCACCCTCTTCGGCGTCGGCGTCGGCAGCGACTACGGCGACGCCCTCATGGAACAACTCGCCGACAAGGGCGACGGCCACACCACGTACGTCTCCACCGAGGAGGAGGCCGAAAAGGTGTTCTGCGAGGAACTCCCCCGCCACGTCGACCTCACCGCCCGCGACGCCAAGGCCCAGGTCTCCTTCGACCCGGCGACGGTCGAGGAGTTCCGCCTGATCGGCTACGACAACCGGCAGGTCGCCGACGAGGACTTCCGCGACGACCGCGTCGACGGCGGCGAGATCGGCCCCGGCCACACCGTCACCGCCCTCTACCTCGTCCGCACCAAGGCGGGCACCGAAGGCGGCCACCTCGCCACCGCCACGGTTCGCTGGCTGGACCCCGACAACCGCACCCCGCACGAGGAGTCGGCCGGCCTGGAGTCATCGACCCTCCACGACGACCTGTGGGCCACATCTCCCTATGGCCTCCAAGTAGCCGCCGTGGCCGCCTACTTCGCCGACACCCTCCGCCAGGAGGACACCCGCTGGACCGACCTCCCGGCCCGCCCCTCGCTCCGCGAACTCTCCTACCGCGCCGACGCCCTGGCCCGGGACCGCGAGGACAAGGACCTGTACGACCTCGCCGAAGCGATCAAAACGGCGGACGAGATGCTGACTTGACGACCTGGTCGCAGACAGCCGCGACCGTTTGGCGTAGCCGCGTGCGCCGCGACGACCTCGCGTAGCTACATGCAGCCGCAGTGGCCTCGCGTAGCTGCGGGCAGTCGTGCCGCTGGGGGCGGCACGGGTGGGTTTCGCTCACCGGCGCTCACCGGCACC
>NZ_JBHVDX010000200.1:0-19464 GCF_042802555.1 Streptomyces sp. NPDC057474
GCCGTCGGCCTTCCCGCCGAGAGCGGGAGGGCCGACGGCACCTCATGGAGCCTCGGACGGTACGGGGGCTCCGTTAGGAGGCGTCACGTACCGTGCCGGTGAACTCCGGGCCCTCGACCGCCTCCCCGCCCGCGTCGTAGGTCCAAAGACGCAGCCGCAGCGACTCCGTGTCCTCGCTCAGTTGATCGGTGACGGTGGGCACGGACATGTCGATGCTCAGGCTGCCCGCGGGCACTTCGGACATGAGCAGCGTGCCGTCCGGCAGTGCCGCGGACAGGAGGCGCTCGGGATCCGGCGAGGCCCCGAAGTACTCGTCCAGCCATGTCGCGGGGACGTCCGTTGTGGACAGTTCGGTGCCGTCGGAGACGGGGAGCAGCTGCAGGTCCGTCCACATGGCCACGTCGGCGGCGGCGGAGAGGGTGATCCGCCAGACCAGCGGTTGCCCCTCGGTGACCTGGTCCGCGACCGGTGTCATGGTCACCGTGGGCTGGGGGTCGTCGTTCTGCGCGGTGACGCCGCCCAGGTAGGAGCCGACCACCGCGCCACGTACGGTCTTGACGGCCACCCGGTGAAGATCGTCGGAGCCGTAGCGGGTGTTGCCCCCGACCGTCACCGGCACGTCGACGCGGGTGCCCGCCCGGACCTTCACCGTACGTGCGACCAGGTGGTCGCTGCCCGGCTCGTCCACGAACAGCCGGACCTCGCCGCCGCCCGACCCGGAGACCTGTACCGGCACCTGGTAGGTGCGCGTGCCGGAGTCGCCTTCCACGACGGTCAGGTGGCCGACGTCCACGCGCGCCAGCTGCGCGGGCTCGACGACGGGGGTGCCGGGGCGCCAGCCGTAGGCGTCCACCAGCCATGCCGTCCCGGACTCGGTACGCGGGGTCAGGTGCAGGGTTTTGACGTGGCCGAGGTCGATGCGCTCCCGGGTCTCGGCGGACAGCGGTACGCGGACCTCACGCGCCCAGTAGGAGGAGGTGCGGGAGGTGCCCGGCACGCCGTCGACGCGGACCCGGCCGAGGTCCGCCCGCTTGCCGGAGGTGTCGGTGAGGACGACGTCCAGCTCGGTGCCGGTGGTGTTCGGCGGGACGATCACGCGCAGGCTCAGCGACGTCGCGCCGGACAGGGAGACCGGGCGGGCGGGGCTGAGCTCGGTGGCGGTGCCGGAGCGGCTCCAGTTCATGGTCAGCGCGTACCGGTCCGGCTCCTTGCCGGGGGTCACCCTGCGCCACTGGGCGAAGTGCGGGGAAGCGGTGAGGAGGTCGGGGTCCAGGCAGGAGACGTTCGGGTCCGGGTCCACCTGGGCGCACAGCCGGCCGCCGCTGACCGTGGCGGAGGGAGCGGGGAGGAACGCCCCCGAGCGGGCGGCGCCGACGGCGTGGGTGAGGACGCGGGCGGGTCCGGCGGAGGCGGCACGCACGGGGGACCCGTCGAGCAGCGGGCGGGCCCGGTCGTCACCGGCGACGAACAGCCGGGCCGCGGTGGCTATGTACGTCGAGCCCGCCTTCTGCTGCTGCTCGGCGGTGAGCCGGGTGGCGGTGCCGGGAGAACACAGCGGGTCGTGCTCGTCGCCGCCGTAGGAGAAGTCGTCGTCGGCCGGTGCCGTGGCCTGGCCGGGGGTCCACTCGCTGTTGAAGTAGTTGTGGTTCGCACCCGTCATGTAGACCGCGCTGTGCAGGGCCTTGCCGCGGCTGACCCCTCGGGTGCCGTCGACGTAGAGCTCGCCCTGGAGGTCGATGACGTCTCCGTCGCAGCCCGGCAGGATCGTCACCGACGGCACGTCGGGTGCGGGGTTCTGGCCGAAGATCGTGGGGCCTATGAGGACGGTTCCGCGTATCGTCCAGCGGGTTTTGCCGTGGTAGCCGTCCTGGTCGGCGGGCGGCGGGGTGAGGCTGTCCAGCGCGGCCCGGTCGGCGCCCTCACCGCCACGGGAGTGGCCCACCAGGAGCACACGGCCGAGGTCGGCGCGGGGCACCCGTCGTACGACCTCGGGGGCCGTGGACGGGTCGGCGGCCCAGTCCGCCCAATGGGCCAGGTGCAGCCGTATCAGCGAGGAGCGGGCCTGGGCGCCGGCGTCGTCGGCCTGCCAGTCCTGCGCGTTGACGGAGTTGGCCGAGATCGAGACCGTCACATAGCCCTGGGAGGCCAGGAGTTGCTGGTCGTGCAGGTAACCGCGGTAGCTCGGCACCGACTCGTAGTCGGCCGGGCACGGCCACTCCAGGGTTGCGTCGTCGCCCTTGAAGCAGGTCACGTGGCGCCCGTGGAGGAACAGTGCCAGCGGGCGGCTGCCGGTGGCGTCCTCCGGCGCGACCACCACGGCCTTCATCTCCACCTCGGTGTCGTAGCCGGGCAGGTGGACCGATGGCAGGGAGTACTCACCGCTGGTCGTACGGAACGAGCCGGGCGCGCCGGGGTCGACTGTGTTCACGGTCGCCGCCTGGGGCAGGCGCGACGGATTTGACGATCTGTCAGGTCTGCGGCGCTCACGGGCCGCGTCGTTCGCTCCGGCCACGTCCAGACGGCGGCCCGCGGCCTCGACCCGCAGGTCGTCCGTTCTTCCGAGGCGCACCCCGTCGAGCGGCAGCCGGAACGTGCGCCCGTCCGCGGCGGGTCTGGGGATGCCCAACAGGCGTTCCCCGCTGCGGAACTCGACCTGGGCATCGCCCACCGGCACCTTCTCGGGCGAGCGCCACACCAGCTCTGCCGACTCCCCGGAGCCGGTGGTCAGCCAGCCTTCGGGAAGTCCCGGAGATGCGGGAGCGGACGGCCGCCCGGGCTCCGGTTTCGGCGCCGCCAGCGCCGTCCCCGGCGCCGCCAGCGCCAGCGCGAGGGCCGCTGCCGCAGCGGCCGTCACGCGCGAGACACGGATCACTTCTGTTCCTCCTCATGGTCAGTGCCCCGAGAACCCCACGGGCTCCGGGCTCCCCCGACGCACCAAATGCAACACATCCGATCACCCTGTCACCTATTCGCACAGCATTCGCACAACTTCCGTCCCTTCCGGGCAACAGAACACGTGTAACCAGGGGCAGTTGGTCTGTCGGCGCGCCAACGTCCGTGCATGTGAAGGGCGTTCGCCGATCCCCAGTCGCGGGGGTGCGGCGGCGTGGCCGCGCGCCAGGTGGCGAAGGGGCTGGGCGTGCTGATGGTGGGCCCACCGCGGCCGAGTTGCAGGGGCTCACTCCGCTGCACCGCGACCGGGACTTCGAGTGCATCACCGCCGTCACCGGCCAGGCCTCCAGTGGTACTGCCCGGGAGTCGGCAAGCAGACCAGGACAGGCAAGGACTACGGCGGAGGGCTGTGCGTCGGCGGAGCGCTCGCCGAACTGGACAGCCGCACCAGCCGAGCCAAGCGCAGAGCCCCTTCGCTCAGGCACCCTGCCCACTGCGCTTCGAAGCCGTGCCCACAGCGTGCCCAAGAGACCGGGCAACCACGGACAACAACGGTGCCACCGCGCCCCGGCGACGACACCGATGCGATGAATCTCCGCAGATCACCTAGTACGTCGTCACTGGAGCGCCGTCGCTTCCCAAGCTGAGAGTGCGAGTTCGAGTTCGATTCTCGTCACCCGCTCCATGAGGAAACCCCAGGTCAGTAGCCTGGGGTTTATTGTTTCGCTACCAGCCCTACGGTGCACTTCACCCCACCACGCCCCCAAGGTTGCGCACGGGGTGGGCACGAGCGCTTGGTTGAGGCGAGCGGGCCTCTGCTCCTCCATAAGCGGCATGTATCGCTGACCTGCTGTTTTCACAACAAGTAGTGCAAGATCATAAAAGGAGAGCCCTCAGCCTCCTGATCTCGTCATACTCGCGTCCGTTCCGGGCACTGTGGAGGAACTCGGCGCGCTGCACATAGCAGGATGCGATGGCCCCGGCGTCGATCGCGTCGTACCAGGCCGACTGCAGTTTCGGATCGCGGAGCAGCCGGACCAGGCCGGAGGTGCCGAGCAGGTAGATCACCGGCTGTTCTTCTCCGCCCGGTCAATCGCTCCGCGTCCTCGACGGCACCCCATTCACGCGCACGCTCGAAGTGGCGGCTGATGCGCGCCGCACGCTCCTGCTGCTCGGCATAGAAGTGCAGGGCGAGGGTGACTGCCTCCTTCTTGGTCCTGACCTTGGACAAAGCCATGACACGTTCCAGAGCGTCGTCGTCGATGTCGATCTGGGTCACAGACACGCGGCACCTCCTGCACGAACAGCCGTCGGCGGATCGAGCATGACGGTCATCATGGGGGTCTGCTTGCCGTGCGGCAGCCGACTCAGCAGCACCGGCCACGGCCCCGTGCCGCCGGGACGGTAGACATCCGCGCGCAGCACCGTGCCATCACGCATCTGCGCCGGAACGTCGACCTCGATCTGAATCTCCGCCATGCACTGCTCATTGGGTCAGTGGTCCGGGGGTCAGGCCACCGCGTTCAACAGGTCGGCCAGCACGTCGGGCCGTTCCAGGGCGATGAAGTGACCGGCCTTGGGGACCTGCGTGAAGTCGGCCGCCGGCAGCAGTAGCTTGTTTGCTTGCCGGTCCGAGGGACGGGACCAGTCCTTTTCCCCGTAGACGAGGTGGACGGGCGCCTTGACCTCGCGGTAGCGCGAGCGGGCGGCGATGAGGCTGGGCAGGCTCTGGTACACGGCCCGGGCGACGGTCGGGTAGCCGGGGCGCCCGCCCACCTGGAGGAGCTCGTCCACGTAGTCCTCCCGCAGTGCGCTCTTGTCGCCGAGTCCGCCCTGCAGGATCTTGCTGAGGGCGGGCCTGGGCTCCACCCCGGCGATCACCGGACCCACCCCCGGGGCGAGAACACCGCTGATCACCACACGGGCGAGGAGGCTGGACCGGGCGATTCCGTCGCGGAAGTCGTAGGTGTTGACCGCGACGACGCGCCGGACCCGCTCCGGGAGATCGGCCGCGGTGGTCAGGGCGAGCACCGCTCCCATGGACTCCCCGACCAACGTCACGTCGTGGAGGTCGAGTTCGGTCAGGAGCCGCTCGACGCCCGCACGCATGGCGGGCTCGTCGTACGACGCACCGGGCACGATCTCGGAGTAGCCCATCCCCGGCAGGTCGAGGGCGTACACGGTGTACTGGTCCGCGATCAGCGGGATGAGGTGGCGGAAGTGCTCGGCCTGCGTGCGCACGGTGTGCAGCAGGACCAGGGGAGCTCCGCTGCCCGCCTTCAGGTAGCGCAGCTGTCCCTCACGGCCGCTGCGAGGGGCGATGGTATGGCTGGTGGTCCCCGGAATGTGAATGGTGGGACGTGACTCGTGGGCGGGCATCTCGCCGACTCCCTGGGTGTGAAGGGGCTTACTTCGCCAGTTGGGGGTACAGCCCGGCCAGGTCGCCGGCCAGGCCCGCCTTGACCTGCCGCGAGATGTCGTCGGCGAGCACCTCGTACGCGCCCGCCTCGACGCCGTCGAGGGCGAGTACGGCGACGTCACGCGGGTCGGACTTGGGCGCCTCGACACCGGCCGCGAGGTCCGTGTCGACGTAGCCGACGTGCAGTCCGGTGACGGCGATGCCGCGCGGCTGCAGCTCCAGGCGCAGGGAGTTGGTCTGCGACCACAGGGCGGCCTTGGAGGCGCTGTAGGAGCCGCCGAGCGCGATCCAGGAGAGCACGGAGTGGACGTTGAGGAGGTGGCCGCCGCCGTTGCGCTCGATGACCGGTACGAAGGCGCGGGTGAGAAGGAGCGGGCCGTAGAAGTTGGTCTCGAACTCCCGACGTACGTCGTCGACCGGGGAGTCGACGAAGGACGCGCCGACCGAGGCACCGGCGTTGTTGATCAGCACGGTCACGTCTTGCGCCTGCGTGGCGGCGGCCGCCACGGAGGCCGGGTCGGTGACCTCCAGCGCCACCGGGACGGCGTCGGGGTGCGTCACCGTGCGCGGGTCGCGGGCGGTGGCGTAGACCTTGCCGGCACCACGCGCGTACAGCTCTTCCACCAGGGCCTTGCCGATACCACGGCTGCCGCCGGTGACGAAGACGTTGGCGCCCTTCAGAGCGGTCATGACTGCCTCCACAGAATGAGAAACCGATCGGTTTCCAGTAGAGTAAACCGATCGGTTTCGACATGCAAGCCCGGCAGGGCCCCGGCTTCACCGGGACGTTCGCCGCGAGCGGCACGCACATCAGCAGCGCCGCGCTCACGACCAGGCGGCCGATGGACTGCAGCCCGGTCGCCACGGCTTCCGTGCCGTCACCTTGCTTGTCGTACTGCCCCCGCGTCCGGGACACCAGGAACATCTCGTGGTCCATGGAGAGTCCGAAGATCAGCGCGAACAGCATGATCGGCACGCTGGGCTCGATGTTGCCCGTCGGATCGAAGCCGGGCAGGTTGCACAGATGGCCGTCCTGGAAGATCCAGACCAGGACGCCGAAGGTCGCGGTCAGCGACAGCATGTTCATCGCGATGGCCTTCAGCGGCAGCAGCACCGAGCCGAGCGCGTCCAGGGTGTCGCCGTAGACCGCCGACTCACCGGCCAAGTACGCCCGGGCATCCTGCGGTCGCGGCGGTGCGGCACAAGGTATCGACGCCGACATGGACGCTCCGTCGGCAGAACAGCCGTGCCGCGACGCCGAGCAACCAGTCGCCTGCCGAGGCAGCGCCGTCGGCCTATGCGGGCTTCGACCCTGTCGGGTCACTCCCGGGCCAGAAGCTATTCGCTCACTTGCACCGAGGAAACCGATCTGTTTTCCTAAATGGAAACAGATCGGTTTCCGGCCGATGGTCGGCCCATGACCAGCGACTAAGGGGAAAAGTGAGTACCACCTTCGACCGCGGGGCGCCCGCCTCCGGGAAAACAGACTCGGGCCGCCGCGGCTCCCATGCCGTGCGCTGGTGGGTGCTCGTCGTGCTGGGCGTGGCGCAGCTCATGGTCACGCTCGATGCGACCGTCGTGAACATCGCACTGCCCGAAGCGCAACATGACCTCGGATTCAGCGACGGCAGCCGGCAGTGGGTCATCACGGGGTACGCCTTGGCGTTCGGCAGCCTGCTGCTGCTCGGGGGCCGACTCGGTGACCTGTTCGGCCGACGTACGACCTTCGTGACCGGCCTGATCGGTTTCGCGGCCGCATCCGTCGTCGGCGGCGCGGCGGGCAGCTTCGACATACTCGTCGCGGCACGCGTGGCTCAGGGCCTCTTCGCCGCGCTGCTCGCGCCCGCGGCGCTCTCGCTGCTCAGCGTGACCTTCACCGACCCGGCCGAAAGGCCGAAGGCGTTCGGCATCTTCAGTGCGTTGTCCGGTGCGGGCGCCGCGGTCGGACTCCTGCTCGGCGGCATGCTCACCGAATGGGCGTCGTGGCGCTGGGTGATGTACGTGAACGTCATTTTCGCGGGCGTCGCGCTGGCCGGTGCGCTGCTGTTGCTGGCCAAGCCCGTGGTCACCGAGCGACCCAGAATCGACATTCCTGGCACCGTCGTGGTGAGCGCCGCGCTGTTCGGCATCGTCTACGGGTTCGCGCACGTCGAATCCACCAGTTGGACCGACCCGGTCGCCCTCGGCTCCATGATCGGCGGCGTGGTACTGCTCGCGGTATTCGCCTGGCTGGAGCTCAGGGTCGCGCATCCGCTGCTGCCGCTGCGAGTCGTGCTGGACCGGACCCGAGGCGGTTCGTTCCTGGCCGTGTTCGTCCTGGGCATGGGGATGTTCTCGATCTTCCTGTTCCTGACCTATTACCTGGAGGCCAGCATCGGCTACTCGCCGATCGAGGCCGGTCTGTCCTTCCTGCCGATGGTCGGGGGCATCGTTGCCTCGTCGACCACGGTGCCTTCGCTGCTGCTGCCCAAGGTCGGCCCGAAGGTCGTGGTCACCGTCAGCTTCCTGGTCTCCGCATCCGGTATGGCCCTGCTGACCCAGCTCACACTGGACAGCGGCTACGTCGCCGACATCATGCCGGGCATGATCCTGTTGGGTCTCGGTATCGGTGGGGTGATGACCACCGCGTTCCAGGGTGCGACCGCAGGCGTGCACCACGAGGACGCGGGCGTCGCCTCGGCGCTGATCAACACCAGCCAGCAGGTGGGTGGCTCGATCAGCACGGCGCTGTTGACCACCGTTGCCTCATCGGCCGCGACCGACTACCTGTCCTCGCACAAGCCCGGTGCCCTGACCATGGCCCAGGCCGGGGTCGAGGGCTACACGGCCACCCTGGCGTGGGGCGCCGGGATCTTCGTGGTCGGTGCGGTGCTCACGGCGTTCCTGATGCCGAATTCAGCTCTGGCGCCGTCGGAGGGCGAGCCTGTGATCGCCCACTGAGTCCGAATCCACCGCGGTGAGAAATGTCCTGCGCTGATTGGTGCCCTCCAGGCACAGATCAGCGCAGGACAGGGGCGTCTCCGAGACGGTCCCGTGTGTTCCGTCTTCAGCAAACCGATCATCGCCGGTAGTGGGCGCCCACGATGTGGGCTGAATTTGCGAGGCCGATGGACACGCCGGCCATCGGGGGTGCCCCCGGGTGCAGTCACAGCAGCTCACAGCAGCTCACAGCAGCTCACAGCAGCGGTAGGCGAGCGATGCCGGGCGCACCAAACGCGGCAAGGAGGGTGAGCGCACCGATTCTGGAGACCGCGACGGCGGTGCCGACGTCCAGTCGCCACCCCCATCAAGGCGCCGCCCGGCTTCTACCGCTTCCTCGCAGAGTTCGAGCCGCTGCAACAGATCACCAGCGGTATCCACTCGATCCTCTACTGCGGCGCCCGAGGTGACGCGGGCCTGGCCCGGTGCTGGATGATGATGATGATGATCGCCGGCCTCATTGCGGCCGGCCATTGCGGCCGCGCTCCTCGGCTTCGGGGTGACGCGCTGGTACGACCCCCAGGGGCTGCACCGTACCCATATGCCCGCTCGGCCGTGGGCAGCACCGCGGATCACCCCGACACGTACCGTAAACCGATCGGTTTCCAGCGGGCCGGAATCGAGTTAACCTCGCAATATGACCACCGAGGCGAAGTCAAGCTCCCGAGAGCGGCTACTGGAGGCAGCGGCCACACTCACCTACCGAGACGGCGTCAGCATCGGCATCGACGCGCTGTGCAAGGCGGCGGGGGTGTCGAAACGCTCCATGTACCAGCTGTTCGAGAGCAAGGGCGAACTCCTGGCGGCGAGCCTGGAGGAACACGCCTCCGCCTATGTGACGACGCTCCTTCCCGCGAAGGACGACAACCGTCCACCCCGCGAGCGGATCCTGCACGTCTTCGCGCAGCTGGAATCACAGGCCGGCGCTCCCGACTTCCAAGGCTGCCGGTACCTCGCCGTGCAGATCGAGCTCAAAGACCCGAGTCACCCCGCGAGCCAGGTGGCCCGCCGGGTCAAGGAGAACCTGACAGCCTTCTTCCGCGCCGAGGCCGAACAGGGCGGGGCGAGCGACCCGGACCTGCTGGCCCGTCAGCTGATCCTGGTCTTCGACGGCGCCAGCGCCCGCGCGGGAATCAAAGCCGACACGCCGGCTGGGCTCATCGCCCCCACCGTGACCGTCCTGCTCGATGCGGCGCACATGCGCTGACTCATCGCGTTTTACGAGCAGCTGCGGCGACCGATGTGCCCGGCGAGTCGCAGCCGGCCTCTGGCGACCCGAGAAACCCCCGTGGCGTCACACTCTTGCCCACTCACAGGCATCCAGAGGCCCGGACCAACTCGTGGGCTGAGCCCTGATCGCCTGGCGATCGATCACCAACGTCCACGAGGAACTTGATCGACAGTCCGAGGAAGAGGCTCACCGCTTGGGCTTGCACGCGAAAACCGATCAGTTTACGGTGGTGAAACTGATCGGTTTCTCGCCGTGGTGGCGAGCCTCGAACCCGCATCCCTAGGAGCACGGATGACTGCCGCGCGCGACGCCGAGGGGCAACCCACTCATCCCAGGCTTCCGGCGAAGCTGGCGGCCCACCCGTCGGTGCAGGCCGTACTCGCCCGGCGCAGGACCGGCGGCATCGCGCGTCCGTCGGCGGTGATCGACGCGGAATGGCTGCGCGAGCTGTGCCTCGCGGCCGGCGCGGACGACGCCGCCTCGGTCAGCCTGGATCACCCGATCTGGCCGGCGAGCGCGAGCACGTACAGTCCGCGCTGCCCGGCACCCGCACCCTGATCGCGATGGCGGTCCGGATGAACCGCGACAACTGCCGTTCCCCGGCCCGCAGCGTGGCCAACCAGGAGTTCCACCAGACCGACGAGCAGGCCAACCACGCCGCCCGCACGGATGGCGGTGCCCACGGCCGGCGCCACCACCCCCATCCAGGCGCTGCCCGGCTTCTACCGCTTCCTCGCGGAGTTCGAGCCGCTGCGGCAGATCACCGGCGACATCCGCTCGATCCTCTACTACGACGCCCAGGGCGACGAGGGTCTGACGCGGGGCTGGGTCATGATGACCGTCGCCCTCGCGGTGGCCGCGCTGTTCGGCTTCGGCGTACTGGGGTGGTACGACCGCAAGGGGCTGCACCGCATCCCGGCGGAGACGACGCCCGGCACGAGCGCCGTCCCGGCGTAGCGGCAGGTCACCCAGGACGGGGCCATTGCTCGCAGTGGCCCCGGTGTGTGTCGCCCTGCCGGGGCGTCAGGCGCGCACACGATCATGGCTCGGCGACGGCCCTTCCCCCAGGCCGTCGCCGAGCCTCTGCCCGGAACCCCTGAAAACCGATCGGTTTTCGTTTCGTCTGCTTCGGGTTAACCTCGCGGTATGACCACCGAAGTGAAGCTGAGTCCCAGGGAGCGGTTGCTGGAGGCGGCGGCCACGCTCACCTACCGAGACGGCGTCAGCATCGGCGTCGAGGCGCTGTGCAAGGCGGCGGGGGTGTCGAAGCGCTCCATGTATCAGCTGTTCGAGAGCAAGGGCGAACTGCTGGCGGCGAGCCTGGAGCAGCGCACTTCCGCCTACGTGGCGACGCTCCTGCCGGCGGCGGACGATGATGGCTCACCCCGCGAGCGGATCCTGCACGTCTTCGAGCAGGTGGAATCACAGGCAAGCGCGCCCGAGTTCCACGGCTGCCCGTACCTGGCCGTGCAGATCGAACTCAAGGACCAGAGTCACCCCGCGAGCCGGGTCGCCCATCAGGTCAAGGCGAACCTGACCGCCTTCTTCCGCGCCGAGGCCGAACAGGGCGGGGCGGGCGATCCCGATCTGCTGGCCCGGCAACTCAGCCTGTTCTTCGACGGCGCCAGCGCCCGCGCGGGAATCCAGGCCGACAACCTGACCGGGCTCATCGCACCCACGGTGACCACCCTGCTCGACGCGGCAGGCGTGCGCTGACGCATCGCCCGTCCAGAACAATCCCTCACCGCCCGGCACTCGCGGGAAGCCCGATAGCCGTAAGCGTGTTGCCGAGCATGCCGCAGGCGAAGAAGTTTGCGGTCTCGTCGGCATCGGCGCCCAGCGACAGGTGCACGGTTTCCCAGATCCTCATCCAGCCGGCCCGGACGACCTCGCCGATCAGGTCATCACCTTGCGCCTCGGCGGCCGCCACGGCGGCGTATCCCTGCATCCGCATCAGGAGAACTTCGGGGCGCGTCGACATCAGATGCGCGTAAGCGTCCGTCATTGCCCGCAGGGCCTGCTCGCCACCCTCCACCCCGTCGGCCGCCCTCTCGAAAGCCAGGCGGGCGTCCTCCACGCTCCGCATCAAAGCGGCGACGAAGATCGCCTTCTTGTCCGGGAGCCGGAAGAGATACATGCGTGACGCCCACCCGCTCGGCGATCGCCGCGCGGATGACGCTCTCACGCCTCTCCTGTGCACTCATCCTGTCCACGCCGTCATGCTCCCGGCTTGAGCTTGCACACTGAAACCGATCGGTTTACTGTAGTGGAAACCGATCGGTTTCGAGCGAGCGCGGGAGTCCATGATGACGACAGATCAGCCGGTGGCACTCGTGACGGGTGGCCGCGCGGAGCCTTCCGTTCTCGGCCGCTCCGCAGGTGACACTCGTGTGTGCAGTCGCGACGGCTCCGCTCGGTCGCCCCGCGCGCCGACAAGCCCGGAGCGTGGAGAAGGCGGGACGGGGTTCCTGCGCGACCAGTACCGCAAGGAATCTGCGCGGGCCAGCGGGCATGAGACTCCCCAAGCGCCGTCGCTTCCCAAGCTGAGAGCGCGAGTTCGATTCTCGTCACCCGCTCCATGAAGAAGGCCCAGGTCAGAGACCTGGGTCTTCTGGCTGTCGGGCGTGCGGAGGGCAACTTGTCGTTCACGGCGTCACTGGAGGCGACGGCCGTTCAAGTCGCTCTCGTCGTGTAGGGCTTGGCACTGGGGACTCGTGTCATGGCGGTCGGCCGTCGGGGCAGAACCCGCAGTGCTTTCTACCGGCCGCTCTGGTCATGAACATGCTGTTAGGCTCCCCATCACGCGCGTGGGGGGAGCGGCCGGGGGGCCGGGGAAAATGTCAGGGCGTTGCCGTACGCCCCCGCCATGCCTTCTTGCCTTTCAGGAGGAACGGTGGCCCGACTCGGCCGACGCCGACACAGACACAGACCGGCTCTTGGCTCACGCCCACCACACCTCGGCCCGCCGGTGGCACGTAGAGCGGCCGTCCTGGCGACGGCACTGGCTCTCAGCCTTCCGCTCGCCGCCCTGCCATCGTCGGCGGAAGCCGCACCACAGCCTCCTGCTACGGGAGAGGCCGTGCTGCCCGCCGCCCCGCGTGCCGTCCCCAGGACCACGCAGATCCTCAACGCGGGGACCAGCGGCTTCCTTTGGGCCCAGGAGGGCGACGACCGGCTCCTGTGGACGGACTACACCACCGGCACCACGACCTCGCTCCAACAGCTGCTGGACGTCCCGGTGCAGTACGACATCGACAGCGGCGGCTTCCGTGAGGCCGCGTCCTTCCAGCCCGGTTACTACGGGGACGGTTCCGACACCGTCGCCCTCTACTCGCAGGAGGACGCGCAGGTCACCCTCCTCCAGGCCGATGGCGCATCGGGCGGCTCCACGGTGGTGTCGGTGCCCAAGTACGCCGGCTATGAGGGGACCTTCGGCAGCACCGTCCTCACCAGCACCAGCGGCATCAACGGAGGCCCGGACGCCTACCGGCTGTGGCGCGTCGAGGACGGGGGCGAGACCGGGCAGACGCCTGTGACCGGACTGCCGGACGGTGCGGCCAACATCGTCGTCGAGGACGGTGACGCCCGGTCAGTCATCCTCCGCTACGACACCCACGCGGACAGCTGGAGCCACTGGGGCATCGTCGACCTCGCCACCGGCGTGTTCAGCACACTGCCCGACCGGGTCGACCCGGAGAACGGCTGGGAGGTGACCGGCTTCCGACTGGGCGCCGACTCGGTACTGCGGCTCCGCACCGGGCGCGGCAAAGCGGACCTGTACGACCGCGACGACCTGTCCGCGGCGCCCCGTACCTTCGACACGGACGCCCTGAGCAACGGGGCCGCGTACGGGATCGTCGGCGGCGGGCTGCTCGGCCTCGAACCGGTGTCACCCGGTGACAACAAGTACCGGGGCCAGCCGCTGTGGGCCCTCACGTCCGACGGCACGGGGACCGGCCTGACCAAGGTCATGGACCCGGCCGGCCACGGAATCGTCCAGGCGCCGGACGGCTCCGTCCTGGTGGCGGGCGCCGAGCGGTACGTCGAGCGGGGCGACCTCGACTGGGGCGTGTACCGGATCGCCCGGGCCGCCGACGGCTCGGTCACCCGCAGCCGTCTGACCACCGTGCAGCCGATGCCCGCGCAGATCTACGGCCTCTCGCTCGGCAGCGGCATCCTCAGCAGAGCCGACAACAGCACGTCGTACGAGCCGAACACGATCCTCGGTGCCTACCGCAGCACCTGGTTCAGTACGAGCGGCACCCCGAGCGTCACCGGGGCCACGGTGGACGGTCTGGTCAACGGGTCGGACGGCGTCTGCTCCGCCGACGCCCCCCACTGCATCCGGATGTTCGCCGACGGCACCGGCCACCACGGCCGTCGCGACGCCACCGAATCCGACCTGACCATGCTGCGCGCCAACGGCGCCGCCGGCTGGGGCCCCACCCTCGACACAGGCGAGGACACCCCTCGGCTCAAGGACCTCTCCGGGCGGTACGCGGTCGTCGACGGCGCGTCCTCCGGCTACCAGTACATCGGGGAGTTCGCTGACGGTTCAGCAGGCAGGGTGCTGTTCAAGCGTGACCAGGTCGCCGCCGCCGTCCAGGGCAACACCCTGTGGAGCGGCGCGGCCACCGGCGGCAAGGTCACGGCCACCCGGCTCCCGTCCGGGACCGCCGTGGAGTCCTTCACCACACGCGACGGCTGCACGCCGACCAGCCTCCAGGCCGTGGGCCGCTGGGTGTACTGGACCTGTGAGGTCAGTTTGGGAGACGGCCAGGGCGCGGGCGTCTACGACCGTACGGCCAAGCGCACCACCACCGCCCCGGCGGGCAGGGTCCTCCTCGGTGACGGCTACCTCGTCGAGCGCGTCGCCGGCACCCATTCGGGCAGTGGGCTGACACTCATCGACCTGCACAACGGGCTGCCGTCCAGCGGCAGTCACACGGACCTGCCGAGCCGTAAGCTCGCCGACTGGACCGACATCGGCCGCGACAACCTCAAGGCGGGGACGTCCTGGACCGTGGACCGCTTCGGCGGCGGCGTCGCCTACGCCGACCGGGAGCAGCGCGTCCACCTGGTGCCCACCGGCGTTCCGGCATCCGCGCTCTCGGCCATCGACTCCACGGTCACCCCCGGGGCCGCGAGTTGGTCAGGCACCTGGTGGCTGTCGAAGCCCGCGGCATCCTGGAAGGTGGTCGTCCGCCACAAGGCGTCCGGCACCACTGTGCGTACCGTGTCCGGCTCCGCCGCCCGCGGTCTGCTGACGGCCGCCTGGGACGGGAAGGACTCCGCGGGCCGCCTCGTCACCAACGGCACCTACACCTGGACACTGACCGCCCAGCCCGCCGACGGCCAGGGCACCGCCCTCGCCCTCTCCGGCGGCATCGGCGTGACGGCCGGTGCGGCGGCACCGCGCGACTACGCGGGCAACGACGGCATCGGCGACGTCCTCACCCTCAATTCCTCCGGCACCCTCACCATCCAGCGCGGCACCGGCACGGGCACACTGGGCAGCACGGTCTCCGGTTCCGGCTGGCCGACCACAGCGAGGTTCGTGCCGTTCGGCGACCTCGGCGGCGACCGCTGCAACGACGTCCTGGTCCGGCTGAGCAGCGGCGCCCTGCGCGCCTACCGCCCGGCCTGCGGCAAGGCGGCGACGCCCTCGACGCCGTACACCACACTCGCCACCTCCGGCTGGAACCAGTACGACCTGCTGACCTCGCCGGGTGACGTGAGCCGTGACGGGCGCCCGGACCTGATCGCCCGCAACGCCTCGACCGGCGCGGTCCACCTGTACAAGGGCACCAGCACGGGCAAGCTGTCGGCGCGCGTGAAGCTGTACGACAACTGGAAGGCGTACAAGAAGGTCGTCGGGGCCGGTGATCTGAACGGCGACGGCGTCGGCGACCTGCTTGTGCAGGACAAGTCGAACAACCTGTACCGGTACGACGGCACCGGCAGCGGCACTTTCAGGGCCCGCGTGAAGGTGTTCTCGAACTGGGGCGCTCCCTACAACGCGGTCGTCGCAGCCGGTGACATCACCGGCGACGGCAGGACTGACCTCGTCTCGCGCGACACCAGCGGCAACCTGTACCGCCAGAGTGGTGACGGCAAAGGGGCGTTCGGCGGCCGTGTGAAGATCGCGACGGGCTGGCAGGGGTACAAGGGCATCGTATAAGGAGCATCACCCTCGTGGCGTTCGCTGCCGGGCTCAGGCCTGTCGGCGCATGGCCCGGCAGTTCGCCACTCGGTGAACCGCCGGGCCTCGGCCTGCGGAACGGGTACGGCCGGTACGGCCGGTACGGCCGGTACGGCCGGTACGGCCGGTACGGCCGGTACGGCGATGGTTCAGCGGCGTACCGCCGTCGGGTCCTGTGTCACCGGAGCCGTCGCGCTGCCGAGGAGCCGCAGCGCCGCCTCCGACGGCGAGCCGGGCTCGGCCGTGTAGGCGATGAGGCGTTGGCCGGAAGCGCCGGGGATGACAAGGTTCTCGAAGCTGAGGTCCATCGCGCCGACGAGCGGATGACGCAGGTGCTTCACCCCTGAAGTGCAGGTGCGTACCGGGTGTCGGGCCCAGCGGTTGGCGAACTCGTCGCAGTTCATGGCGAGTTGGCCGACAAGTTCCGCGAGAGAGCGGTCCTGGGGGTGGCGGCCCGCGACCAGGCGCAGGGAGGCCACGCCGAGTTGGGCCTCCTCGTTCCAGTTCGTGAACAACTCCTGGTACTGCTCGTCCAGGAAGAGCATCCGCGTCAGGTTGGGGCGGGTCGCCGGCATGTCGGGGCTCTCGGGCGCCAGATGTCCGGCGAGCAGGGCGTGCCCCATCCGGTTCCAGGCGAGGACGTCGTTGCGCCGGTCCAGGACGAGGGCCGGCACGTCGCTCATGGCCGCCAGCAGTTGTCGGGCCGAGGCGCCGGCATGCGCCACCCGCGGCGGAGCCGGCCGGGGCGAAGAGGCTGCGGGACGGGCGAGGTCCTTCAGGTGCGCCGTCTCGTCGTCGGAGAGGCGCAGGGTACGTGCGATCGCCTCCAGCACGCCGTCGGAGGCTCTGAGCGCACGCCCCTGTTCGAGGCGGGTGTAGTGGGTGATGCTGACGCCGGCGAGCATCGCCAGCTCCTCGCGACGGAGGCCGGTGACGCGGCGTCGGTTCGGGTGCGGGGCCGGGGCTGGGGCTGGGGCTGGGGACGGTCAGCAGGTGGTCCAGGCCCAGTTCGACGGCGAGCTTCGCCAGTCGCTTCAACTCGTCGTCCGGGCGGAACAGTTCCATGTCCACGCCCTGGACCATGGTCGCGACGGCCTGGTCGGGGATACCGGGGAACCACTGTCTGCACGCCTGGAAGAGGTCCAGGTAGGCCGCGTAGCCGAGGTTGAGGAACTCGAAGTGGTGCTGCCAGGCCCGGTGGCACAGCGCCAGGAGTCTGTCGTACCCGCCGAGCAGGGCGTCGGCCGCGTCCAGCCCGGTGCCGCGCTCGATCTCCTCGTACGGCTGGGCGTCGGGCAGTTCGGTGAACCGGAGCGCCTCCAGCTCCCGGATCGTGGCGAGGACCTTGCGTTTCCAGTTGTCCAGCAGTGCGTCCCAGTGCTCGAAGTAGTACCCGGCGCGCCGGGTGAACTCGGGTACCCGCGCCACGACCTCATCCGGCGGCACCGCGACCGGGCTGAGGTAGACGTAGCCCTGGTGGACGCGGCATTCCAGGCCGTTGGCGGGCGGCACGAGGAAGTACCGGGTGTTGAACTGGCCCAGGCACTTCGCCGACAGTTCGAGGCCGATCGTCTCGAACGGTTTGAGCGCCGTGGGCCAGTGCTGGTTGTCGCAGAACCAGAACCTCGCCTCCTCCACGGCACGCCGCTCGGGCTGGAAGAGCACGTGGTACGGGTAGAGGCTCCGCCAGTCCTCGGCCCCCTCGGGCGCCGGCTGCTCGTAGGGGCTGGGGAAGCTCGTGCGCTGTCCGGACGGCGTGTGCTGCCGGGTCGCCATGCGAGGTCCCTTCGTCGGGCCCGTGGTCACCGGGCCTGGAACTCGGGTCGCTCAGGTCGGGAGGGTCCCGAGGCCGAGCATGGTGTCGGCGATGCTGGAGACGCCCGCCCCGGGCACCACCGCGGCTCTCGCGCGTGGCCTGCGGCTCCAGAACGTCTCGGGCCGCGCCTGGAGCAGCAGCACTCGGGGGCCGCCGTCCGGGAGCGGGGCCGCGTCACGGGCGATGACCCACTCGATGTCCTGCGGGCAGCCGTAGTGGCGCTCGACGCTCTTGGCCAGCTCGGCGACCGCGGTGACCTCGGCGGGCCCCAGGCATGCCCGCCTCCGGCGGGCATCCTCGACCGCGCGTCGGATGAGGCCGTGCCCGTCCGGAGCGACGACCAGCTCGTAGTGCTTCGGCGACAGGGTCGTCTTCACGGGGATGAGCAGCACCTTGTCCACTACGTAGTTGTCGGGGGTCATCTCTCCGGACATCACCGGTTCGCCGAGTCCCCAGGCGGCATCGATGACGATCTTCGACGGGTCGCCGTCGGCAGGGTTCACGGTCAGGGCCACACCGGCCGTGCGAGCGTCGACCATTCTCTGCACACCCACCGCCATGCTCAGCCCCCGCTCGGGTACCCCGCCCGCGGCGCGGTAGGTGATCGCCCGCGCCGTCCACAGGCTCGCCCAGCAGCGGCGTACGGCGTCGACAACGGCGTCGGCCCCGCGGACCCCCAGATACGTGTCGTACTGCCCGGCGAAGCTGACGGTCGGCAGGTCCTCCATCTCGGCGCTCGACCGTACGGCCACCAGGACATCCGCCTCCGCCCCGAGGACCCGGTAGGCCGCGGTGACGGCTGTCGCGACCGGGGGCGGCACGGGCCGGTCGGTGATCAGTCCGCGGACCTCGGCGGCACGCCTCTCGGTGTCGGCCGTGTCGGAGAGGTCGAGCCCGGCGAGGACGGAGCCGATCTCCGCGCGAAGGCCACCACCGTCGAGCACGGCGTCGAAGGCGTCAGTGGTCACCGCGAACCCGGGCGGCACCGGTAGCCCGCGACCGGTCATCGTCAGCAGACCGGCGCATTTACCCCCGACCCGGGCGGTGGACGGATCGGCACCGGAATCGAACGCGACGGTGTACTGGTCGGTCATGGAAGGGCTCTCCGCACTGGTGCAGGTGCACGGCATCCCCCACCGAGCTTACGGCGCCCTGTGCGGCGACGGCAGTCGGGCGGCTCGGCAGGCGGCGGCTCGGCAGGCATCGCTCCGCCGTCTCGACGGTGGCCGGCAGGCGGCAGCGCGCGGCGTCGTCTCGGGCGGGCTGACCTTCCACAGCGGCACGGGGACGGGCAGGTTCGGCGACGAGTACACGGGCACCGACTGGCCGACGACCATCACGGCGATTTCCTTCGGCGACCTGAGCGGCGACCGCTGCAACGACGTCCTCGTGCGCTACAGCAGCGGCGCACTGCGGCTGTTCAAGCCGGGCTGCGGGGCGGCGACCACGCCGTCGACGTCGTACACGACCCTCGCGACGTTACGGTCTCCCGCCGACTGCCTGGCCGCCCAGCGGGTCACTGCGGTGGCGCGGGCGAGGCGGTTGACCAGGGCCGGCCGAAGCCTCCGGTGCCGCCGTTCAGGTCGGGGGTGCGCATGGAACGCCTGGTCCTGCCTGCCCGGTGCTTGGGCCCCGGGCCCCGGGCTGCGGCCCGCTGGCCCGGCGGTGACGGCCTCCCGCTCTCCATCGCCGTTCGAGGCGGATTACCTCACCATCGAACACGCGGAAATCTATACCGACGGGAGTAGACATTGGGCGGCGGCATGGTTATGGTTTCTCTCGTAGCCCAGAGAGACAGCAGGGCCTGGCAGACACGAACTGCCGGGCGGTAGTACGCAGTTGCAGTTCGCAGGACGGTGCGGTGGTGGAGTTCCGAAGCCAGGGTTGTCGCAGGACGGCGACGGGGCTGACGACCGGACCGGGTG
>NZ_JBHVDX010000201.1:0-19426 GCF_042802555.1 Streptomyces sp. NPDC057474
GTTTTACGCCTTTCTTAATTCTTGATGGGAACGGCGGTCACCGTTCCCCCACCGCCAGCCGCAGCGTCTGCACCTCGAACGGGCGCAGCGTCACCGGGACGCCGTTCCCGTCCGTGGCCGCCTCCGACAGGGGGCGTTCCAGCAGGTCGGTGATCTGGGCGCCGGCGAGCGGGAAGCCGGTGCGCAGGACGCCCTGGGCCCGGCCGCCGCACGACTCGTAGATCCGGACCACGACGTCGCCGGAGGCGTCGTCGGCGAGCTTGACCGCCTCGACGGTCACACCGTCTCCGTCCACGGAGACGACCGGCTCGGGGGCGCCCGCCGCGTCCGCGACGCGCAGCGGCAGGTTGAGGGCGTAACCCTCGGCGACCGCGTCCGCGATGCTCGCGCCGGGGAGGAGGGAGTAGGTGATGTGGTGCTTGCCCTGGTCGGCCTCGGGGTCCGGGATGCGCGGGGCGCGGACCAGGCTGAGGCGGACCGTGGTGGTCGTACCGCCGTCCTCGCGGACCGTGCGGGAGACGTCGTGGCCGTACGTGGAGTCGTTGATCACCGCCACGCCGTAGCCGGGCTCGGCCACGTGCACCCAGCGGTGGCCGGAGACCTCGAAGCGGGCCGCCTCCCAGCTGGTGTTGGTGTGGGTGGGGCGCTGGATGTGGCCGAACTGGATCTCGGCGGAGGAGTGGGGCGCGCGGACGTCGATCGGGAAGCCGGCCTTGAGGAACTTCTCGGCCTCGTGCCAGTCGATGTCCGTCTCGAAGTCGATCCGGGGGCTGCCGGCGCGCAGGGTGATCGTCTGGGTGATGCGGGAGCCCTTGCCGAACGATCGCTCCACGCGGATGGCCCCGACGAGGGGGTCCTCCTCGACCACGGTCACGGACTCGGCGTCCAGCAGGTCCGTGTAGCGGTTCTTGTAGTGCTTGTCGACGTCCCAGGCGTCCCAGTAGTTCGGGAGGTCGGTGTGCAGACGGAGCAGGTTGCCCGTGTCGCCGAGGACCTCGCGGTCGGCGGCCAGGTCCCGTACGGACGCCAGGGTTCCGTCCTCGGCAACCTCCACCCGGACCAGGCCGTTGTCGAGGACGCGGCCGGAGACGGTGACGGGGTGCGGGGGCTCGGTGGCGGTCAGGGGTGCGCTGCCGTTCGCGGGTACCTTCACGTACACCGGTGCACCCGCGGACGTACGGACCACTTCGGCCCGGTCACGCGGACTGGTGTTGAAGACACGCGAGTCACCGCCGCCGAGCGCCGAGATCGCCTCGGCCGTCAGCTCCTCCAGTTCCTTCGCCACCCTCGCGTACTCCGCCTCCGCCTCGCGGTGGACCCAGGCGATCGAGGAGCCCGGCAGGATGTCGTGGAACTGGTGGAGGAGGACCGTCTTCCAGAGGCGGTCGAGCTTTTCGTACGGGTAGGCGTAGCCGGGCGCGTGGAGCGCGGCCGTCGTCGCCCACAGCTCCGCCTCGCGCAGCTTGTGCTCGCTGCGGCGGTTGCCCTGCTTGGTGCGGGCCTGGGAGGTGTAGGTGGCGCGGTGGAGCTCCAGGTACAGCTCGCCGTTCCAGACGGGGGCGTCCTCGTACTCGGCGCGGGCCTTGGCGAAGAACTCGTCGGGGTGTTCGACGACGACCTTCGGTGAGCCCTCCAGGTCCGCCAGGCGTCGGGCGCGTTCCATGATCTCGCGGGTGGGGCCGCCACCGCCGTCGCCCCAGCCGAAGGGCGCGAGGGAACGGGTGCCGCCCCCCTTCTCCTGGTAGTTGCGGACGGCGCGGTCCATCTCCTCGCCGCTGAAGCGGGCGTTGTAGGTGTCGACCGGCGGGAAGTGGGTGAAGATGCGGGTGCCGTCGATGCCCTCCCACCAGAACGTGTGGTGGGGGAACCTGTTGGTCTGGTTCCAGGAGATCTTCTGGGTGAGGAACCAGTCGTTGCCGGCGAGCTTGGCGAGCTGCGGGTAGGAGGCGTTGTAGCCGAAGGAGTCCGGCAGCCAGACGCCCTTGGTCTCGATGCCGAAGTGCTCGATGAAGAAGCGCTTGCCGTGGACGAGCTGGCGGGCGATGGCCTCACCGCCGGGCAGGTTGCCGTCGGACTCGACCCACATGCCGCCGACCGGCACCCACTGGCCCTTGTCGACGGCCTTCTTGATGCGCTCCCACACCTGCGGGTAGTTGTCGCGCACCCACTCGTACTGCACGGCCTGGGAGCAGGCGAAGATGAAGTCCTCGTACTCGTCGGCCAGCGCGGTGACGTTGGAGAAGGTGCGGGACGTCTTGCGCTTGGTCTCGCGGATGGGCCAGAGCCAGGCGGAGTCGATGTGGGCGTGGCCGACGCCGGAGACGGTGTGGGCGCTGGCGTGGGCGGGCTTGGCGAGGACGGGGGCGAGGATCTCGCGGACGGCCGTCGCGCTGCCGGAGACGTCGTCGAGGTCGACGGCGTCCATGGCCCGGTCCAGGGCGTGCAGGATCTCGTGGCGGCGGGGTTCGTGCTCGCCGAGGTGGACCATCAGTTCGCGCAGCACCTGGAGGTCCAGGTCGAGGTGGAAGACCTCCTCGTCGAGGACGGCGAGGTCGGCGCGCCGGAAGGTGTAGAGCGGCTTGTCGCCGGCGGTGAGGATGTCACCCATCGGCGTGATCTTCGAGAAGTTGTCGGCGAGGATGTCGGGGTTGGACGCGGCCTCGACCAGGTAGTCGATGGTCTCGCCGCCCCGGACGGGGTTGCCGATCGGCACGTACTGGTTGAGCGGGTTGACCGCCTTCAGCGGGGTGCCGTCGGCGAGGTGGACGAGGGCCTCGGCCTGGTTGCCGGGCCAGTCGCCGACGAACCCGAGGTCGATGACGGCCTCGACGCGGCGGCCCGCCCACTCTGCGGGCACCTGTCCACGCATCCGGAACCAGGTCGTGCCCCACGGCGGACCCCACGGGGTGTCCATCGCGAACGGTGTGTACGAGGCGGCCGCGGCCTCCTCGAAGGGGACGGGCTCGCCCGGCGCCTGCCAGGCCTCGACCTCGAAGGGCACGGAGGCCGCGTAGATGGCGGGCTTGATGCGCTGGGTGTGGACGCGCTCGACGCGTTCCTCGATGCGGCGGCGTTCGTCATGCATGGCCGTACGTCTCCTAGCGGGTGCGGCTGCGGATGAGCAAGGGGAAACTGCCCCGTGGCTACTTGAGGTATCCGAGGCCCGGGTGCACGGCCGTGTAGCCGTCGACCAGTTTGCGGGCGACGTTCACCGAGTCCACCAGGGGGTGCAGGGCGAAGGCCTTCACCGCGGTGGTACGGGAACTCGACTCGGCGGCGGCCAGGACCTCACGTTCGACGGCCTTGACCGCGCAGACCAGACCGGTGGCGTGGTCGGGCAGGGGGGCCACGGCGACCGGGTGGGCACCGTTGGCGTCGACCAGGCAGGGCACCTCGATGACGGCCTCGGTGTCGAGGGCCGAGAGGGTGCCCTTGTTGCGGACGTTGAGGATGAGGGTGGTGCGCTCGTCGCGCGCGATGGCCCGCATCAGGGCGAGGGCGACCTTCTCGTAGCCGCCGGACAGGTCGTCGGCGTCGCGTTCGCCGGCGCCCGCCGTCTCCCGGTTCTCCGACATGTAGGTGGCCTCGCGCTCGGCGCGGGTGCGGTCCCAGGCCTTCAGCGCGAGGGCGTCGGGGCGGCGCATCTCCTCGTAGAAGTGGGCCTGCTGGTCCTTGAGGAAGGCACCGCGGGTCTTCTCGACCGCCTGGTAGGAGCGGACGGCCTCGCGGTTGAAGTAGTAGTAGTGCAGATACTCGTTCGGGATCGCGCCGAGGGACTGGAGCCAGTCGACGCCGAAGAGCTTGCCCTCCTCGAAGGAGCCGAGGAGGTCACGGTCGGCGAGCAGGCGCGGGAGTTCGTCACGGCCGGCGATGTACAGGCCGCGGACCCAGCCGAGGTGGTTGAGGCCGACGTAGTCGATCCAGGCCTCCTTCGGATTCGCGGCGCCGAGGACGCGGGCGATGCGGCGGCCGAGGCCGACGGGTGAGTCGCAGATGCCGATGACGCGGTCGCCGAGGTGGCGGGACATGGCCTCGGTGACCAGGCCCGCCGGGTTGGTGAAGTTGATGACCCAGGCGTCGGGGGCGAGCCGGGCCACACGCTGCGCGATGTCCACGGCGACCGGGACCGTGCGCAGGCCGTAGGCGATGCCGCCGGCGCCGACGGTCTCCTGGCCGAGGACGCCTTCGTCGAGGGCGACCCGCTCGTCGTTCGCGCGGCCCTCCAGGCCGCCGACGCGGATCGCGGAGAAGATGAAGTCGGCGCCGCGCAGGGCCTCGTCGAGGTCGGTGGTGGCGGTCACCTCGGGGGCGTCGGGCACGTCCGCCGCCTGCTCGGCGAGGACCCGGGTGACGGCGGAGAGCCGCTCGGCGTCCAGGTCGTGCAGCACGACATGGGTGACCCGGCCCTCGGCGCGGTCCCCGAGGAGCGCCCCGTACACGAGGGGCACCCGGAATCCTCCGCCGCCCAGAATCGTCAGCTTCACGCAACTACCACCTTTGCCGATCGTGCATACATGCGGGCCGTCCCGACACGTGTCAGCCGCCCCGCCCCGAGGCGGTCATACGGTGACCACCTCGACCCCCGCGTCCTCGAACGAGGACCGTGTGCCCGGGTCCACCGACCCGTTGGTCACGACCACGTCGAGTTCCCCGGGACCGCAGACCCGCGCCATCCCCGTACCGGGGAACTTCGCGGAGTCGGCGAGCAGGACGACCTTGTCGCCGGCCTTGATCATCGCGCGTTTGACCGGGACCTCGACGACGGTCGTGTCCATCACCTGTCCGCCGGGCCGCACCCCGCTCGTGCCGAGGAACAGCCAGTCGGCGTGCAGCTGCCGGAGGTTGTCCTCGGTGAGGAAGCCGACGAGGGAACGGTACTCGCGGCGGACCATGCCGCCGAGCAGCACCAGTTCGATGCCCTCGTCGTCGGCCAGCTCCTCGTAGACCACCAGGTTGCTGGTGATCACGGTGAGGCGACGGCCGTGCAGCTGCCGGGCCAGGCGGTAGGCGGTGGTCCCGATGTCGAGGAGCACGGACTGACCGTCGCGGACCATCGAGGCGGCCTGGGCCGCTATCGCGTCCTTCTCGGTCACCCGCATCTCGGCGACCTCGGCGAAGGGCTGGTCGCCCTCGTCCACGACCGCGCCGCCGTGCACACGGGTGAGCAGCCCCTCCTCCTCCAGCCTGACGAGGTCACGCCGGATGGTGGCGGGGCTCACACCGAGCTGTTCGGACAGGTCGGTGACGGCCGCCGGGCCCCCTGATCGCAGGGCCCGCAGGATGAGTTGGTGTCGTCGCTCTGCCAGCACGCGCTGAACAGTACTCGTCATTCCCAATCATTTCCATGCTCACTTCTGCTCGACTCTTGCCAAACTTCCCGGAGGCGCGCACGATCTGTGCACCGAAATTGAAGACTTTTGAAGAGTGATCCTCGAGAGTCTCGACGAGAGGGTGCACGCGTGGACGACGACCGGCCCGATGCGCTGCTGACCGGGCTGCTCTTCTACGACCTCGTGCTCACGGGGCTGGGCAAGCCGCCCACACCCGGCGAGGAGATCTGGACCGACGGCATGGGCTGCGGTCCGGGCGGCATCGCCAACCTGGCCGTGGCCGCAGCCCGTTTCGGCCTGAAGACCTCCCTGGCCACGGTCTTCGGCGACGACTACTACGGCGCCTACTGCCGTGACGTCCTCGCCGGACAGGAGAACGTCGACCTCTCCCTCTCTCGCACCGCCGACGGCTGGCACACCCCCGTCACCGTCTCCCTCGCCCACGGTCACGACCGGGCCCTGGTCACCCACGGCCAGGAGCCGCCGTACTCGCAGGACGTGTTGATGGGCGACCCGCCCGAGTCGCGCACGGCGCTCGTGCACATCGAGGCCGAGCCGCGCGAGTGGCTCGCCAAGGCCGCCGCGAACGGCACGCACATCTACGCGGACGTCGGCTGGGACCCCACCCAGCAGTGGTCCCGCGACCTGCTCGACCAGCTCGCCCTGTGCCACGCCTTCCTCCCCAACGAGACCGAGGCGATGGCGTACACCCGTACCGACAGCGCGGTCGCCGCGCTCGGCACGCTGAGCGAACTGGTGCCGGTGGCCGTGGTCACCCGCGGCGGCGAGGGCGCGGTCGCGGTGGACCAGACGACCGGCGAGTACGCGGAGGTCCCGGCCCTGGACGTCGACGTGCTCGACGCGACGGGCGCCGGCGACGTCTTCGGCGCGAGCTTCGTCGCCGCCTCCCTCGGCGGCTGGCCGCTGGTGGAGCGGCTGCGGTTCGCCGTGCTGTCCGCCGGACTGTCCGTGGGGCATCACGGCGGAGGTCTGGCCGCGCCCGGCTGGTACGGCGTCGACCGCTGGTGGCGCTCGCTGACCGACCCCGACCTGAAGAAGACCTACGGCTTCCTCGCGCACCGCATCCCGGCGGAACTCGGCCCACCGGTGCACCACGCCCCGGTCACCCCACCCGCACGGCTGCCCTGAACCCCCCGCAAAAAGCCCCGTAGTACCACGAACAGGAACAAACAGGAGTGACCCGTGGACCTTTCTCGTAGAGGCTTCCTCCAGGCTGCCGTGCTCACCGCGGCGGCCTCCGGCCTGACCGTCGCATGTGGCGGCGACTCGGAATCCGGCGGCACCAAGAACGGCAAGAACCTCACCATGTGGTACTGGGGCGGAGCCCTCAGCGACAAGGTGGTCGCCGAGGCCAAGACGCAGTTCAGCAGCCAGATCAAGCTGACCAGCTCCTCCATCGGCGGCGACTTCAAGCAGAAGCTCACCACCACCCTCTCGGCGGGCGGCTCCTCGGTGCCGGACATCACCGGTATCAAGGGCGAGGACATCGCCTCCTTCCTGCCCAACGCCGACCGCTTCCTCGACCTGAACGACCTGGGCTTCAAGAAGATCTCGTCCCAGTACCTGGAGTGGAAGACCAAGCTCGCCCAGACCGAGGACGGCAAGCAGATCGGCTTCCCGATCGACATCGGCCCCACCGCGCTCTTCTACCGCGCGGACCAGTTCGACAAGGCCGGGCTGCCCACCGACCCGGCCAAGGTCGCCGCCGAGGCCAAGACCTGGGACGGCTACTTCGCGCTCGGCTCGGAGCTGAAGAAGGCGCTGCCCGGCACCTTCCTGATCAACAACATGGGCTCGGTGTTCAACATCGCGGTCGGCCAGGGCGCCAAGCGGTTCATCGACCAGGACAACCACTTCATCGGTGACCAGGACCACATCCGCGCCGCGTGGGACACGGCGATCCGCGCCTACACGCTCGGGCTCGACGCCAAGATCAACGACAACAGCTGGAACGCCGCCGTCGGCAAGAGCCTGACCACCGAAGTCGGCGCCGCCTGGCACGCGCTGGACATCGAGTCGGCGGCCCCGGACACCAAGGGCAAGTGGCGGGTCTGCGCGACGCCGGGCGGGCCCGCCAACCAGGGCGGCTCCTATCTGACCCTGCCCAAGCAGTGCCGGAACCCCGAAGAGGCATTCAAGATCATCAGCTGGATCCTCAGCCCGGACAACAACGCCAAGAGCTTCACCGACGCCGCCATCTTCCCCGCCTCCCCGGACTCGTACGCGATGGAGGCCATGACGGGCCCTGACGCCTTCTTCGGCGGACAGAAGATCATCGAGGTCTTCGGCCCGGCCGCCGAGGCCATCCCCGTCAGCTACGAGGCACCCGCCGACTCCGCGGTCATGGCTCCCTTCATGGCCGAGCTGACCAGCATCGAGGCCAAGGGCAAGAAGCCCGACGACGCCTGGAAGGACGCGGTCAGCCAGGCCAAGCAGATCGCCAGGCGGCAGGGGGTGAACTGAGGTGTCGTCACCTCCGGTCACCGGTCCCGCCACGGTGCCTGAGCACCGTGGTGGGCCGGGCCCGGCCCGCTTCCGCCCGCGGCGCACCCCGCCCGCGGGCGTCGCGCGGCCCGAACGTCGCGGGGTATTGTCGTACTGGCGGCAGTACCTGGCGATCTCGCCCTTCTACCTGATCTTCATCGCCTTCTCGTTCGTCCCCGTTTTCTATTCGCTGTATCTGGCTTTCCAGCGCTACGACGGTCTGGGCACCAAGCAGTTCGTGGGTCTCCAGCAGTTCGAGTTCCTCTGGAGCGACCCGGTCTTCTGGCTGTCGATCCGCAACACCCTGGTGATCTGGGTCCTGTCCACCGTTCCCACGCTCTTCGGCGCCCTGGTGCTGGCGACGCTGCTGCATTCGGTGCGCCGCTTCAAGGGCTTCTACCGCATCGCCCTCTACGTGCCGAACGTGACGTCGATCGTCGCCGTGGCGATCTTCTTCGGCGCGGTGTTCAGCAACGACTTCGGCCTGGTCAACGCGATCCTGGGCACGGTCGGCATCTCACCCGTCCCGTGGCTGAGCAACCCGTGGCTGATCAAGGTGGTCATCGCGCTGCTGATGACCTGGATGTGGACCGGCTACAACATGATCATCTACCTGGCCGGCCTCCAGGCCATCCCGCAGTCGCTCTACGAGGCGGCCAAGATGGACGGCGCCGGCCCCATCCGCACGTTCTTCCAGATCACCATTCCGATCATGCGGCCGATCATCCTGTTCACCGTGGTCATCTCGACCATCAACGGTCTGCAGAGCTTCAGCGAACCCCAGGTCCTCTTCGCCAGCAACGCCGCCAACCAGAACCTCGGCGGCCCGGGCCAGGCGGGCCTGACCACGCTGCTGTACTTCTACCAGTCGGCCTTCCTCGACAACGACTACGGCTACGGCGCGGCCATCGTGTGGGCCTTCTTCGTACTGATCATCGTGCTCGTCGTCATCAACTGGCGCATCGTGCAACGAGGGAGGAAGTCATGACGACAGCCGCCACGCCACGGCCGGCCACGGGCGCGAAGCGGCCGCGCCGCCCCAAGGGCCTGTCCGCGCACGTCTTCCTCATCGTCGCCGTCCTGATCTCGGTCTTCCCGTTCGTGTGGACGATCGTGATGGCGACCAACACCACACGTGACATCTACAAGAGCCCACCGAAGCTGACCTTCGGCTCCCATCTGCTGGAGAACATCCGGGGTGTGCTCGACACGGTCGACTTCTTCGGGTCGATGCTCAACACGGTCGTCATCGCGTGCGTCACCACGGTCCTGGTGCTGTTCGTCGACTCCCTGGCGGCCTTCGCCTTCGCCAAGTTCGAATTCCCCGGGCGCAAGTGGCTCTTCGGCACGCTGCTGGTGTTCATGATGCTGCCGCTGCAGCTGGCCGTCCTGCCGCAGTTCATCCTGATGTCCGAGCTCGGCTGGGTGGGCATGCTCAAGGCGCTGGTCTGGCCCGCCCTCTCCAACGCCTTCGGCATCTTCTGGCTGCGCCAGTACATCGAGACCGGTGTGCCCGACGAACTGCTCGACGCGGCGCGCATCGACGGCGCCGGTTTCTTCCGTCAGTACTGGAACGTCGCGCTGCCGATGATCAAGCCCGCGTTGTCCTTCCTCGCCATCTACGCCTTCGTCGGTGCCTGGAACGACTACGTCTGGCCCCTCATCGTGCTCACCAACCCCGAACACGTCACCCTCCAGGTGGAGCTGGCCCAGCTCAACGTCGGCCACAACACCGACTACAGCATGGTCATGGCCGGTGTGCTCATGGCGTCCATCCCGCTGGTCGTGGTCTTCGCGATCTTCGCTCGCGGGTTCATCGCGGGCGCCACCGAAGGCGCGGTACAGGGCAGCTGAAGCGGTGTCGAGACAGAGGTGCGCGGTGGTGGATGTCGGCGGCGGAGGTCGACCGGGGCGCGGCAAGGTGCTCGTGGTGGGTATGGACGGGGTGCGCTTCGACCGGCTGCCCCTCCCCCAGCCTCCGGCCGGGGGGACCCCTCTCCCGCTTCGCTCGCCGTCCACGGCACCCGTGCTGCACGGTCTGATGGCCGCGGGCGCCCACGGCAGCAGCCTGCTGCCCTACGGCGAGGTGGACGGTCAGGCCGAGGACGGGCCGTCCACCAGCATGGCCTACACCGACTCCGGCCCCGGCTGGTCGAGCGTGCTGACCGGGGTGTGGCCCGACCGGCACGGGGTGACCGGCAACGACTTCACCGGCGCCGACTACATCCGCTACCCCGACTTCCTCAGCCGCGCCGCCGCCGCGCGGCCCGGTCTGCGCACTGCGGCCGCGGTGTCCTGGCCGGAACTGGTCCACCGCGGCACCCTGGGGCCCGCCGTCGGCAGGCGCGTGCCGTACGACGGCGAGTCCGACGGTTACGAGAGCGCCGACCGGCTCGTCGCCGACACCGCCGTGCGCTGGCTCACCGAGGACGACCCGGACGTCGTGTTCGTGTACTTCGGCGCCACCGACGAGGCCGGCCACGCCACGGGCCCCCTCGGCCCCGCCTACGACCAGGCCCTCCTCGCCCAGGACGCCCACCTCGGGCGGCTGCTGGACGCCGTCGACGCCCGGCGCTCCGACCCCGTCCGCGCGGACGAGCACTGGACGGTCCTGGTCACCACCGACCACGGCCATCTCGACACCGGCGGCCACGGCGGCGACACGCGCGCCGAGCGGGAGGTCTTCGTCGTCCTCGCCGAGCCCGGAACATCCGGAACATCCGGAACATCCGGCGGCACTCTGCTGGACTCGCCCCGCCTCATCGACATCGCCCCCACCGTCCTGGACCGTCTCGGCATCCCCGTCGACCCCGCCTGGGGCCTGCGGGGCCGCGTCCTGCCCCGGCCGGCCACGTCCCCCTTTTCACCACCGACTTCGGAACGGTCATGACCGACGCACTCTTCGCCCTGCGCCCCTGGGAAGCACCCGAGGTGACCTCCTGGGGGCGACTGCCCATGAACGCCGTCGACCGGCGCGACCGGGCGCTGTCGCTCGACGGCCGTTGGCGGTTCCAGCTGTTGCCGTCACCCGAGCGGGAACCCGGCCCCGGCTGGTCCTGGGCCGAACTCCCCGGTTCCTGGGCCCTCCAGGTGGCGGAGGACCCGCCGCAGTACACCAACGTCCGTATGCCGTGGGCGCAGTTCCCGCCTGACTCGCCGGTCGAGAACCCGACCGGTGTGTACGAGCGGGAGGTCGACATACCCGCCGACTGGGCCGGCCGCCGGATCGTCCTGCACGTCGGCGCGGCCGAGAGCGTGCTGCTCGTCCATGTGGACGGACGGCCGGCCGGCATCTCCAAGGACTCCCATCTGGCCGCCGAGTTCGACCTTTCCGGGCTGGTCCGTCCCGGGCGGAAGGCCACCGTGCGGCTCACGGTGGTGAAGTGGTCCGACGCCTCGCACATCGAGGACCAGGACCAGTGGTGGCTCGGCGGGATCACCCGCCCGGTGCTGCTGTACGCCACCGATCCGCTGTATCTCGCGGACGTGAGCGTGCGGGCGCGCCGCGACGGGGAGCTGCGGGTGGACTGCCGGGTGCGCTCGGCAGCGGGGACGGGCGCGCTGCCCGCCGGGTGGTACGTCAGCGGGGAGCTGGACGGCCTGGAGCTGGCCCAGGACATCGAGTTCGACCGGCTCAACACCGAGGACGACCGGGTCTCCGACTTCCTCGGCGAGGCCCGCATGGGCACGGTCGTCCCCGACGTACGGACCTGGAACGCCGAGACCCCCGAGCTGTACGACCTCACCGTCCGCCTGCACCGCGCCGACGGCACGGTCGCCGACACCTCGCACCACCGGGTCGGCTTCCGCGAGGTCGAGATCCGCGGCCGGGACCTGCTGGTCAACGGGGAGCGCGTCTACATCCGGGGCGTCAACCGGCACGACTTCCATCCGCTGACCGGGCGGACGGTGTCGTACGAGGACCTGCGCGCGGACCTGCTGACGCTGAAGCGGTTCGGCTTCAACGCGATCCGCACCTCCCACTATCCGGGCGACCCCACGCTGTACGACCTCACGGACGAACTCGGCTTCTACGTCGTCGACGAGGCGGACATCGAGTCCCACGACCACGCCCACGAGATCGCAGACGACCCGCGCTATCTGAACGCCTTCGTGGACCGCGTCTCCCGGATGGCCCTACGGGACAAGAACCATCCGTCGGTGATCGTCTGGTCGCTGGGCAACGAGTCCGACTACGGGGCGAACCACGACGCCGCGGCGGGCTGGCTGCGACGCCACGATCCGACCCGGCCGGTGCAGTACGAGGGGGCCGCGAAGCTGGACTGGGCTGCCACGGACGACGCCTCCGACATCGCCTGCCCGATGTACGCGCCCATCGAGGACTGCGTGGCGCACGCGCTGTCGGGTGAGCAGACCAGGCCGCTGATCCAGTGCGAGTACTCGCACGCCATGGGCAACAGCAACGGCACCCTGGCCGACACTTGGGCCGCCATCGAGGCCACACCGGGTCTTCAGGGCGGGTTCATCTGGGAGTTCTGGGACCACGGCATCCTCCAACATGTGAACGACGGACGACCGGCCGGGCGTGGGGGCACCGGGCTGTACGAGAACGGGGTCGCCGGACCCGGCCTGCGCTGGGCCTACGGCGGCGACTTCGGCGAGACGATCCACGACGGCGCCTTCATCGCCGACGGGGTGGTCTTCCCCGACCGCACACCCAAGCCGGTGATGTTCGAACACCGCGAGATCGCCGCCCCGGTGCGGCTGTCCGTGGAGGGCGAGGGCACCTGGCGGGTGCTGCGCGTGCACAACCGGCAGCACTTCCGCGATCTGTCGTGGCTGGCCGCCGAGTGGGAGTTCGCGGCGGCCGACGGCGGCACCTGGACGCTGCCGGCCCAGCTGCCCGACGTACCGCCCGGCGGCTCGGCCGTGATCGACCGGCCCGAGGTGCTCGACGGGGCAGGCGAGATCTGGCTGACGCTGCGCGTGACCACGGCCACCGACGAGGCCTGGGCGCCGCGCGGCACCGAGGTGTGCTTCCCGCAGGTGCGGTGGTACGCGGCGGACGAGGGCGAGCCGGTGGTGGGCGCCGAGGAGGACCTCGGGCACATCCCGCCGCCGGAGACGGACGACACCGGGCTGCTGCTCCACCCGCTGCTCGCCTCCCCGCCGGGCTTGAGCCTGTGGCGGGCCCCGACCGACAACGACGTCCTCGGCGGTATGGCCGAGCGCTGGCGCGAACTGGGTCTGGACCGCGCGGAGCGCGAGCCGGTCGCCGTGGAGCGCAAGGGTTCCACCGTGCGGGTCCGGTCCCGCTGGATGACAGGGGCCGGAGCCGTCGAACACGAGCAGGCGTTCACGGCGCTGGTGGACGGCCGGGTGCTCGTCGAGGAGACGGCCGTGCTGCCCGAGGAGCTGACGGACGTGGCCCGCGTCGGCACGGTGTTCGAGACCGTCGACGGCTTCGACCGCCTCGCCTGGTACGGGCAGGGCCCCTGGGAGAGCTACCCGGACCGTGCGGCCGGGGCGCCCGTCGGCCACCACTCGGCCCCCGTGGACGAGCTGTTCACCCCTTACCTGCGGCCGCAGGAGAGCGGGGGCCGGCACGGTGTACGGCACTTCACGCTCTCCGGTGACGACCACGTCCTGTCGGTACGGCTGGACGGACCACGGCAGGTCTCGGTCACCCGCCACCGCGCGGAGGACCTCACCGCCGCCACGCACCACGACGAACTGACTCCCCGGCCGGGCTGCGTGGTCCACATCGACGCGGCGCACCGGGGGCTGGGCACCGCGTCGTGCGGGCCCGACACCTCACCCGAGTATCTCGTCCCGCCGGGTGTCCACCGCTGGTCATGGACGCTGAGGGCACTCTGATCCCACCCCTCCTCCTTCTCTCACGGACCTTCCTACGGAGCACACGTGTGTACTTCGCATGAGCACGACCAGGGCGAGGCGGCCCCGCAGGCCGGCGCCGGCAGACGCAACTTCCTGCGGGCGACCGCGCTGATGGGTGCGGCGGCCGCCGTGCTCCCGGCGGCCGGCGCCGCGCAGGCCGCCGTGGAGGCCCCCGTCTCCGCCGCGTCCGCCGACCGCCTGCGGCCCGACCGGGACAGCCGGCGGTTCACGCTCGCCGTCATGCCCGACACCCAGTACCTCTTCGACGGGCCGAGCATCGACAGGGCGCCCGTCGAGGCGTCGCTGCGCTATCTGCTGGAGGAGGGGCGGGAGGAGAACATCGTCTTCCTCTCCCACCTGGGGGACCTCACGCAGAACGGCGCGAAGGAGGAGTGCTCGGCGATCGGCGAGGCGTTCCGGCTCCTGGACCGCAAGGGCGTCGGCTACAGCGTCCTCGCCGGCAACCACGACGTGCGCTCGTCCACCGACGACCAGCGGGGTTCGACCCCGTACCTGGACGTCTTCGGACCCGCTCGTTTCAAGGGCAGGCCGACCTTCGGGGGTGCCTCCCCGGACGGCTACAACTCCTTCCACCTCTTCGAGGCGGGCGGCCGGCCGTGGATGGTGCTCGCCCTGGACTGGCGGCTCTCCGCGAAGGGCTTCGCCTGGGCGAAGGACGTCCTTGCCCAGCACCCGAAGACACCGGTCGTCCTCACCACGCACGAGCTGGTCGACGGCGACGACTCCCTCTCGTCGTACGGGCAGAAGCTGTGGGACCAGCTGATCAAGGACCACGACCAGATCTTCCTCACCCTCAACGGGCACTACTGGCCGGCGGCGCGCGCGACGCGGAAGAACACCGCTGACAACGATGTCCATCTCCACCTCACCAACTACCAGAACCGGTACTTCGGCGGCGCGGCGATGATCCGCCTCTACCGCTTCGACCTCGACCGGAACACCATCGACGTGGAGACGATCTCCCCGTGGATCCTGGGCCGGGCCGCCAAGGGCCTCAACGAACTGGAGCGGCAGGAGAGCGAACTCTCCGGCGACGCCGACCGGTTCACGGTCGAGATCGACTTCGACGAGCGGTTCGCCGGCTTCGCCCCGGTGCCCGCGCGGGCGGCCCGCCCGGTGTCGAAGATGCTGGTGCCCGGCACGGTCGCGTACTGGCGGTTCGACGGTCAGCAGGACGGGGCGGCCGTCAGCGGCACGATCCCTGACCGCTCGGGGCACGGCAACGACCTCAGCCTGGTCACGGTCGGCGGTGGCACGCTCACCTGGTCCGCCGACCACCACCCGGACCAGCCCGGCCACGGCAGCCTGGAGTTCCACGGCGGCAAGCCTCCGCTGAAGGGCGCGTACCTGCGGACGTTCGACGGGGCGCCGCTCAACTCGGCGACGTTCAAGGACGGTTACACCATCGAGGCGTTCTACCGGCTGCCCGCCGACTGGAACCCGTCGAACCACGCCTGGGCCGGCGTCCTCGGCCGTACCGGCACGGGCGGCGCGGCGGGCAAGACCGCCGACGACCCGGACGAGCCGCTCGCCACGCTGTCGCTGTCGAACGACCGGGAGCCGCAGTGGGCGGTGCGGCCGCTCAACCAGCAGGGCATCGCGACCAACTGGGGCCAGGAGACCCCGCTGGAGACGTGGTGGCACCTCGCGATCGTCAACGACGGCAAGCACACCACGCTCTACGTCCAGGGCTGCCCGGTCGTGCGCAACCCGAAGGCGGCCGCCGTCGGACTGGCCTCCGTCGGCCTGCCCTGGATCCTCGGCGGCTACGAGTACGCCGGGAAGATCGACCAGATCCTGCACGGGCGGCTCGGTGACGTCCGTGTCGTCGAACGGGCGCTGTCCGTCAAGTCGTTCATGAACCACTGAGAAACCACTGAGACGCGAAGGAAGCACACAGACCATGTCCGACCTGTCCGGCACGCACGAGCAGCAGCTGCCCGCCTGGGCCGATCCGTCCGTCTCCCCCGCCGACCTCGACGCGCAGGGCATGTCGCGCCGCGGCCTCCTGCGCGGCGCGGGCCTGTTCGGCGCCGCCTTCGCGATGGGCTCCGCGGGCGCCCTGGCGACACCGGCCGCGGCCTCCGCCGGTTCCCGGCACTACGGTGGCGACGACCCGCGTCTCGCCTACCTCGTCGGCGACCACCACATCCACACCGTCTACAGCCACGACGCCAAGTACACGTTCTCCCAACTGGCCGCGGCGGGCGCCAAGTACGGCCTCGACTGGATGGTGTTCACCGAGCACTCCAACTTCGGGCACGCCGACTTCGGGGCCGCGCTGGAGCACAAGGAGATCCTGCAGGCCCGGGCCGAGAACCCGCGGCAGCTGATCTTCCAGGGCCTGGAGTGGTACATCCCGGCCGCCGAGCACTGCACGGTCTTCACGACCCCCGGCCGGCACGAGGTCGACCTCCTCACCCGCTTCGAGCGCGAGTACGACGGCAAGCTGCTCGGCTACACGGACGGTTCCGTGGGCGGCGCGGACACCGCCCGCAACGAGGCGCACGCCGTCAAGGCCATCAAGTGGCTTGCCCAGCAACGGCGTTCGGGCTACGTCGACGACGTGCTGGTCCTCGCCAACCACCCCCTGCGCCTCGGCATCGACTCCCCGCACGAGATGCGCAACTGGCGGGACGCGGCCCCCGAGATCATGATCGGCATGGAGGGCGCGCCCGGCGCCCAGGGCGCGGCGATCCCCGGCTGGCGGGGGGCCACCTCGATGCGCGGCGAGTACGAGAACAAGCCGTCGGCCCAGTCCTGGCCCGGCTACCCGGCCGAGGCGTACCTCACGTACGGCGGTTTCGACTGGTCGACGGCGACCGTGGGCGGCCTCTGGGACGCCATGCTGGCCGAGGGCAAGCTGTTCTCGATCACCACCAACTCGGACGCCCACCGGATCGTCTTCGACACCTGGAAGAACGGCGACTGGCCGGCCGGGCGGAACTTCGACAACACCGGCAAGCTCCCCGACCCGGTGAACACCGACGCCCCGCAGCCCGGCAGCGACTTCTGGCCCGGCCAGTTCAGCCGCACCCACGTGGGCGTCACCCGCTACGGCTACCGCGCGGTGATGGCGGGCCTGCGGGCCGGCCGCGTCTGGCTCGACCACGGCCATCTGCTCGACGGCCTCGACGTCCGTGTGAAGCGCGACCGCGACCACGGGCGTGGCGTCACCCTGGGCGGCCGGCTACGCGTCCGCAAGGGCGAGAAGCTCACCCTGAACGTGACGGTGACGACCGCGTCCCGCGCCAACCCCCAGGGAATCCTGCCGGAGTTGGCCCACGTCGACGTCATCCGGGGCGCGGTGCGCGGCCCGGTGAGCGACCGGGACGCCTGGAAGGCCCCCGCCACCAAGGTCGTCCACACCAAGGACGTGAGCGGCCGCAAGGGCACGTACACCCTCCGCGTCCCGATCACGGCGGGGGACGAGCCCTTCTACCTCCGGCTGCGGGGCAGCGATGGCAACAGGAACGGCGCGGGCTACCTGGGCGCGTCCATAGACCCGCACGGCCCGATCCCGCACGAGCCGGGCAACGGCGACCCCTGGAAGGACACCTGGTTCTACTCGAACCCCGTGTTCGTGGACGTGAGTTGAGCCTCGGCTTCCACGGGTGCGGGGCCGCATCAATTCGCGGCTCCGCCGCATGGGCGCGACCGGCCACAACCGGTCCGCGGTACCCACGTTACTTGGCCTCTACGGCGAAGAAGGACACCTGGTTCTACTCGAACCCCGTGTTCGTGGACGTGAGTTGAGCCTCGGCTTCCAGGGGCGCGGGGCCGCATCAATTCGCGGCTCCGCCGCATGGGCGCGACCGGCCACAACCGGTCCGCGGTACCCACGCTCCTTGGTCCCTACGGCGAAGCGGAAGGACTGGGACTGAACGCCCGGTCACAGTGGGGCCAGTCGCTGAAGTCCCGGTCCTGGCTCCACAACCGCTTGGCCGCGCGGATGTTCCACTCCGGGTCGAGCGCCTTGCGAGGAGTGCCGCCCAGCTTCGTCAGACGGGCGTCGGAGATCTGGAACAGACCCCAGTTCCTTGTGCCGTTGGTGTTCGGGAGGATGTGCAGCGGGTCGAGGAAGGACTGGCAGTCGGCGATCGCGACCGCGCGGTCCGGTGCCTCGGTGAACACCTCGCGGATGCGCCTGCGCACCTCGTCCTGCGTCCAGGTGTCCATGCGTGCGCCGGACTCGTACAGCGCCTGCTTGGTGGCGTCACCGACCACGCCGTTGGGCGGTTCGATCCCCGCGATCACCTGGAAGGCGGTCACGCGGCGCAGCGTCTGCGGTCCGAAGTCACCGTCCACACCGATCACCGCGCCCTTGGCATGCAGCAGTCCCTGCACCTCGCGTACGCATGTGTCGTGCTGGCCCATGGCCACCACCTCCCGGCACCCGGACGTGAAGAGGGGCCGACTGTCCTTCTTCTGCCGTTCCCCTGCGGCTCCGTCCTGACCGCCGTCGCTTCCCTCGGCCGAGCCCAGCGACGGCAGAGTCCAGGCCATCCCGCCGAGGAACAGCACCGCCAGGCCGAAGGCGACGCCGACGCGGATCCGCCGACGGCTCCACCCCACGGCCCCGGAGCCGTGCGTGGGTTCCGGCGGTTCGTGGGAGGGCTCCGACGGCCCGATGACCGGCTCCGACAGGGCGGCCTCCGGTTCCGGCAACGTCGTCGGCTCCGTGGACTCCGGCTCCGTGGACTCGGGCTCCGTGGACTCGGGCTCCCGGGCGGCGTCCGCCACGGCCCAGAGGCGGTGCAGCGTCCGTAGCTCCTCCGGGGTGGCGCCGCAGGCCACCGCGAGGCGGTGGACGGTGCCGTAGTCCTGCGGTACCGAACTGCCCAGGCAGTAGCGGTGCACGCTGGACCCACTTGTTCCGGCCTTCGCGGCGAGCGCCGCGTAACTGAGTCCCGATCGCTCCTTGAGCGACCGCAGACAGGCGGCGAACCGCTCGGACTCCGTGCACGCAGACACGGGCGCCCCCCTTTTTTCACTTGCTGCCGTGCTGAACGGCGGCGCCGCACGTGGGTCAGACGGCGGCGCGGTGTGTACGGAGATGAGAGGGCGCCCCCCTGGATCCCCCGATCCCCGCGCCCGAGCACACTGTGCCAGAAACAGACCGCCGGAATCCCGCCAACTCCAGCCACTTGTATAACGGATCGCTGACGTTCGTCGCTGTGACGTCCCAGCGCCGTCCCAGCGGCCGGGGGCGCCGCAGGCCGGTCGCGGCACGGCCGTCCCAGCGTCCCACCAACACGGGATCCCTTGTACCGCCCTGCCGCCGATTGCCAACCTCGGGCCGCCCCAGAACGAACCACCCCCCGTCCTTCGCCCTTCCGGCCTCCGCCGCCCACGCGGCTCCCACCGCCGTCGACTGTGCGTCCGGGGACGTCTGCTTCTGGACCGGTGCCAACTTCACCGGGCAGAAGTGCAGTTGGAGCGAGGCCGACCCCGACTGGCGGTCCGGCAACGTCCGGTGTTCCTGGTCGGCCACGCACAACGTCAAGTCCGTCTGGAACGCGGGTACGGCCTCCGACTTCACCGGCGTCGTCTACTACAGGGGCGCCAACCAGGACGAGGACGACCGCGCCGGCTGCACTCGCCAGCAGCACGGCGGCAACCCGGCCGGCACGTACAAGCTCCGCTCGCACAAGTGGACCACGGGCCGCTGCGGCTAGTCCGAACGCCGTAGGGCGGAGCACCCCTGGGGG
>NZ_JBHVDX010000202.1:0-19179 GCF_042802555.1 Streptomyces sp. NPDC057474
CCCGTACCGGGTGGCGCCTCCGATTCGTTTCAGGCCAGCGCCTCCGGCTCCAGGTCGCCCAGGTAGGCCGCCCGGACCGCCGGATCACGGCGCACCTCGTCCGGTGTGCCGGCGCAGATCCGCCGTCCGAAGTCCAGGACGACGACCTGGTCGCAGACGCTCATGACCATGTCGACGTCGTGCTCGACGAGCAGCACCCCCATGCCCCAGTCCTCCGCGAGCCGCCGTACCAGGTGGGCCAGCTCCCGCGTCTCGTCGTCCGAAAGGCCCGCGGCCGGTTCGTCGAGGAGCAGCACGGACGGCGAGGCCGCCACCGCGCGGGCGATGGCCAGCAGCCGCCGCTCTCCGTACGACAGGTCGCCCACCGGCCGGTCCAGGCTGTCCTGGAGACCGAACTCCCGTACCGCTACGAGCACATGGGCAGGCAGCGGGCGGCTACCGGGACGGATCAGGTCGGTGAGGTACGCCCATCTGCCGGGCCGGTCGCAGGCCGCGTACAGGTTGTCCAGGACCGTCATGTCCTCGAACAGCTCCAGCGACTGGAACGACCGGCTCAGTCCGGCCGCGGCCCGCCGGTGCACCGGCAGCCGGGTGACCTCCCGGTCGCCGAGGCGGACGTCGCCGCGCGCGGCCCGGGTGAAGCCGGTGACGGCGTCGATGGCGGAGGTCTTGCCGGCGCCGTTGGGACCGATGAGCCCCACGATCCGGCCCGGCTCGACGTCCAGCGAGAGTCCGTCGACGGCGACGACACCGCCGTAGCGCACGGTCAGGTCCCGCACCCGGAGGGGCAGCGGCGCGGCGCGGGGCACGTGCTGCGCCGGTGCTTCCTCCGTCCGCGCGAGCGTCTCTTCCGTCCGCGCGAGCGAACGGCGACCGTGTTTCGAGGGGAGCCTGCGACGGACGGCCTCGGCCTGCGCGCCGACCGACTTCCCGATCCCGTCCTGGTTGCCCACCAGCGTCAGCACCAGGATGATCCCGCCGATCAGGGGCATCCACTCGCTGAGCCCGGGCAGCACCAGGTCCCCGAACCGGGCGCCCACCGTGCCCGCGGCGAAGGTCGCGCCGAACAGCGGGCCGACGAGGAAGCCGACGCCGCCGATGACCGCGAGGCCGAGCGCGGTGATGGAGTCGAAGGAGGCGAAGTTGGAGAGCACCACCGAGGTCGAGCGGAAGCCGGTGAGCACTCCGGCGAGCGCGGCGATGGCCGCGGACAGGCCGAAGGCGTAGAGCTTGGCCGCGCGGACGTCGATGCCGAGGGCGGCGGCGGCCCGCTCGTTGGCCCGCACGGCGACGAGCCGGCGGCCGGTCCGGCCGCGCCGGACGTTGGCGACCACCAGCGCGGCGGCGACGAACAGCACGAGCACCACGGAGGCGTACCGCTGCGGATGGTCGACTCCGGAGACGCTGATCCCGAAGAGCGTCTGCTTGCCCACCGCGATGCCGTCGCTGCCGGGTGTGGTCGACAGATCGGTGTTCTGGAAGACCATCGTCTCCAGGGTGGTGCCGAGGCCGAGCGTGATGATCGCGAGGTTGACGCCGCGGGTGCGGACCGCCGGAAGCGCGAACAGCAGACCGATCGGGACCGTGCCCAACACGCCTGCCAGCAGGGCGAGTTCGAAGGGCCATCCCCAGTCGGCCGCCGCGTGTCCGGCGATGAAGGCGCCGGTCCCGGCGAGGGCGTAGGCCGCGAGGGACACCTGGCCGGCGTATCCGGTGACCACGACGATCGACAGCAGGATCAGCGCCATCACCAGGGTGGTGGTGATGGCGTCGGCCCACAGCGGCGTCGACACGCTCACCAGCAGCAGCCCGACCACGACGGCGACAGCCGGCGACCCGGGGCGCACTCTTCCGGTGCCCAGGGCGGGCAGGCGGTCCAGGAACGTGCCGCGCAGCGGCAGCGCCCGGCCGCGTGCGACCAGCACCAGGGCGATGAAGAGGAAGGGCACCGACGCGGCGAGCCCGGTGACGTCGGAGCCGAAGCGGGTCAGTTCGGACTGCACGATGCCGATGACCAGACCGCCCGCCAGGGTGACGGGGAACGACGAGAACCCGCCGACCAGGGCGGCCGCCAGGGCGCTCAGCAGGAGGGTGGTCAGCCCGGTCACCGACAGACCGATGACCGGCACGATCAGGATGCCCGTCAGTCCCGCGAGGGCCGAGCCCAGGGCCCAGTTGCCGGTGGCGATCAGGTCCGGGGACCAGCCGAGCGAGGCGGCGGCCCCCTGGTTCTCCGCGACCGCGGTGGTGCCCAGGCCGAACAGGGTGCGCCTGTAGAGCAGATGGAGGAGCGCGGTCACGACGACCGCGATGCCGAGCAGCCAGACCCGGTCCTTGGAGACCGTCGCCCCGGCGATCGTCAGCAGATCGGTGGGCAGCTTGCCCGGCACCAGTTGCAGGCTGTCGCCGTACCGCTTCACGGCGATGGCGGTGAGGACGATGAACACCGCGAGAGTGGCGACCAGCCGGGCCGGCGTGGACGCCCGGCGCAGCGGGCGCAGCACCAGCAGATGGGTGAGGACGCCCAGCACCGCGGAGCCGAGGACCCCGCACACGGTGGCGGGCCAGTACGGGACGCCGTGTCGGGTGGCGAGCTCCCACTGCACGTAGGCGCCCGCCATCCCGATCGCGCCGTGCGCGAAGTTCAGGACGCCGGAGCCCCGGTAGACCAGCACGATGCCGTGCGCGGTGAGGGCGTAGAGAGCGCCGAGACCCAGGCCCAGCAGGGCGAAGCGCAGGATGTCGTCCATCGGGAGAACCTCCAGGAGCGGAGCCAGACAGCACATTCATTTAAATAATTGTGCCGAGAGTACTTCACTAACCTCAAAACGCACCCCATGCTGTTCGCCATCTCGACGACGAGCCCCGCGGAGGAACCATGAACGACTCACGCCGACGCAGAACCGCCGCAGCGAGCTGCCTCGCGGTGACCGGAGTGCTGCTTGCCGCCGGCTGTGGGGGAGAGGCGACCGGCAGCTCGACGGAGACCTCCTCCCTGAAGGGCGCCCCGGTCAAGGTGATGGTCTGGACACCGGAGGACACCCAGGGCAGCGCCCAGCCCGGCGTCCGGCTCACGGCCCAGGCCTACGAGAAGTGGATCAACGCCAACGGCGGCATCAAGGGCGGCCCGCTGAAGGTGCTCACCTGCAACGAGAAGAACGACCCCGACGAGGCCGAGAAGTGCGCCCAGCAGGCGGTCGCCGAGAAGGTGATCGCGGTGGTGGGGTCGTACAGCCTCGCCGGTGACCGCTACATGCCCATCCTGGAGAAGGCCGGCATCCCGTACATCGGCGGGACCGGCGTCTCGGCGGCGGAGTTCTCCAACCCGCTGTCGTTCCCGGTCAACGGCGGCACCCCGGCGGTGTTCGCGGCACACGGGCAGCAGCTCGTTGAGGAGGGCTGCAAGAAGATCTCCGGCGTACGGTACGACGTGGCCGCCGCCGAGACCGTCGCCCGGTTCCTCGCGCTCGGCGTGACCTCCGCCGGCGGGGCGGCCCCGAAGGACCTCAAGGTGCCGGTCACCGCCACCGACCTCGCCCCACAGGTCGCCGCCGCGACCAAGGGCAGCGACTGCGTGGACGTCATCCTGGGCACGCACTCCGACCTGTTCGTGAAGGCCTACGTGCAGTCCGGATCGAAGACGAAGGTCGGCAGCGTCGTCGGCAACCTCACCCCGGAACTCGCCGAGACCACCGGCGGCAGCGCCAGCCCGCTGGAGGGCGCCACCATCACCGGCTACTACCCGCCGACCACCGACCCCGTCTGGAAGGACTTCGTCAAGGCGGCCCAGGGCACGGACATCGACACGAGCAACGGCGCGAACGGGACGGCCTGGGTGGCCTTCAAGGTCTTCACCGCGGCGGTCGAGAAGCTGCCGACGATCTCCTCCAAGGCCCTCGTGGAAGAGCTGAACACCACCTCGGGGATCGACACCGGCGGCCTGACCCCGTCCCTGACCTGGAAGGAGTCGACCGCCCTGCCGATCGAGGGCCTGAACCGTATCCACAACACGACCGCCACCGAACTCACCATCCGCGGCGGGAAGATCGAGTGGGCGAAGGAGGGCTCGACCTTCGTCGACGTCCGGAAGGTGCTGACGGCCATGTCGGCCGGCTGACCGCCCGACACGTCGGCGTACTGAGCCCGAGCAGAAGGAGAACGTCCGTGCACGACACCGGAGCACCCCTGATCGAAGCCCGCGCCATGTCCGCCGGGTACGGCACTCAACCCGTCGTACGCGACCTCGACCTGGAGGTCCGCCCCGGTGAGGTCGTCGCCCTGCTCGGGCCCAACGGCGCGGGCAAGACCACGACACTCCGGGCACTCTCGGGCGACCTGGCCCCGATGAGCGGCGAGGTGCGCTGGCTGGGCGAGCCCGGCCGCGCACCGCTGCACCGCCGCGCCCGGCAGGGACTGGCATACGTCGGCGAGCGGGCGGTCTTCACCCGGCTGGACACCTCGGACAACCTGAGAGTCGGCCGGGTGGCGACCCACCATGCCCTGGAACTCTTCCCCGAACTCGAGAAGCGCCTGAAGACCGGCGCGGGCATGCTGTCCGGCGGCGAGCAGCAGATGTTGTCGCTCGCCCGCGCGCTGTGCCGCGCCCCCCGGCTGCTCCTCGCGGACGAACTGTCCCTCGGCCTCGCCCCGCTCGTGGTCGACCGCCTCCTGCGCGCGGTACGCGAGGCGGCGGACCGCGGCCTGGGAGCCCTGCTCGTCGAGCAGCACGTGCGCAAGGTGCTGGACATCGCGGACCGCGTGTACGTCCTGCACCGCGGCCGCGTCACCCTGGCCGGCACCCCGCAGGAACTGCGCGGAAACCTGGACGCGATCGAGTCGTCGTACCTCGCGGCCACCCCGTCCCGCGCAGCGGAAAAGACAACGTACGCAACCGACTGAGTTGAATCCTCCCCTCCCTGAAGGGAAGGGGATTCCTGGCTCAGGCCGCCTCCTGGAGCAGCGCTCCAGGAGGTCTTCCGCCATCAGCACCAGCCGGGTTGAGACCTGCCCGGACGAGCATGACGCGTGCGGAGTTCTTGTCCCGTGGGGACGCGGTTCCGCACGCGGTGCAGGTGTAGGTGCGCTCACCCAGCGGCAGACGATGCTTGGCTCTCGCATCGCAGTGCGCGCAGTCCATCGTGGTGTGCGCGGGGTGGACGAGGCGGATGTCCCGCCCGTGCTTGCGGCCCATCTCGATCAGAGCGGCCCTGGTGGCGCCGATGGCGGCGTCGGCGGCCTTGCGGGCCATGGTCGTCCTGGCCAGGAACTTCGGGCGGAAGTCCTCGACAGCGATGGCGTCGTGGTCGCGGACCACCTTCTTGGCCCACTTGCGGCCGGTGTCCTCACGCTGCCTGGCGACCTTCTTGTGCGCCTTCGCCCGCAGTTTCTTCGCCTCGTGGTAGCCCTTCGATCCGGGCTTACCCTTGTTCGGCCTGCGGCGGGCCATCATCCGGTCGTACCGGGTCAGCTGCGCCTTCGCCTTCCTGCCGTGTTCGGCGTGGGGCAGGTCGTGCGCGTCGGACGTGGTGGTCGCGGTCTCCTTCACGCCCCAGTCGACGCCGAGTACACGGCCGGTCTTTGGCAGGGGCTGGATCTGGGTGGGGACGACGAACGAGCCATACCAGTGCCCGAGGCTGTCCTGGTACACGCGCGCCGAGGACGGCTCCGCCGGCAGTTCCCGCGACCACACCACTGTCAGGACGATGCCGCCCGCCAGATGCAGCCGGCCGTCCTTCAACCGGAACGCGCGGCGCGTGTAGTTGAGGGTCGGCAGCGCCTCGCGCTTCTTCTTGTACGTGGGCATCCCCGCCCGGCGCGTCATGGACAGGCGCTCTTCGATGTCCTTGTGCGCCTTGGCGCGGGAGCGGCCGAAGTCGCGGATGATCTGCTGCTGTACAACCGACGAGCCCTCGCGCAGCCACGGCGTACGGGCGCGGGCCTCGGTCAGCATCCTGTCGAGCTGAGCCGGGCCGCACGTGGCCTTCTCGCCGGTGGCCTTGTTGTGCAGGTGTACGGCCCTGGACTTGGCGACGCATTCGTTCCACAGCCAGCGGCAGCGGTCCCACTCCGCCGCCAGTGCGGTGCGGGCGGCGGACGACACACGCAGCCGGTACGTGTACCGGGCATGCCCGGCCTCCGCAGCCGCCGTCACCTGCGTCATCTCGCCCCCTCACGGTCCCCGGCCGGGACACCGTGCCGTCCCGAACCCTGCGAAGGACCATACGTACGACAGCCGCACAAACGCACCCCGATCCCGCAGCCACCACCCCGACCAGCGACCACAGGCACACGCGTTCGCATCACCTCGACGATGCCGACAGCGGTACGGGCGCTCCGCGCCCTGAACCGGATGCGGCGACGCTCCGCGTCGCGACACCCGGATGCGATTCCTCCCCGGCGTGAACGCCGGGGCCTCCTCGCAAGAAACAGGTGAACGCTGTGGCAGCCGCCCGCGAGCAGATCCGATCCCTCGTCCCCTCCGGAACCACCTTCGCCCGATCCGCCGACGACCTGAGGGAGTTGCAGCTGGAGGCCGCACGGGAGGCCCTCACCGCCCAGCGGGAACGGATCCCGCGGCTGCGCACCCGGGCGGAGGAGACCGGCGTGCACGAGATCACCGGTCTCGCCGACCTCGTACCCCTGCTGTTCTCGCACACCAGCTACTGGGGTTCGAGCTCGTCTCCTTCGACCCCAGGACCCTCCATCTCCCTCATCGGCCGTGAGGCCTTCGAGTCCCCTCAGGCCCTGGCCCTGGTAGCCGACGCGGGCGCCGCCGACGCCACGTTCTTCAACCAGCAGGCGGGTGTGGCCAGCCCCTTCCAGTTCGTCGAGGGCTCCTGGGACGACGCCGACCGTTACGCCGAGTTGCTCTGCGTACGCCTGGACCTCCCCCCGACGGAAAGATCGTCGACGTGGTCCCGGTCGCCGAGCTGTCCGAAGCCGTCCGATACGCCGGGGTCGCCACGCAGACGGTCGGCGTGTACCCCGACATCCGCAAGGCGGAGCTGCGCGACGCCCTCGCCTGCGCCGGCGTTCAGCGGGTGGTGTCCCTCGGCGGCGCGGGAGGCATGCCACCGGGCCTGTCCCACGACGGCTTCTATCCGCTGCAACGGCTCATGCGCTGGGTGAACGACGAGTGATGAGCGTCCGGGTGCTGAACAGTGGGTCGGACGCCCGCGGTGTCCAAGACCGTCACCGGAGGTGGATCGGGTGACGTCGATCGCCCGTGCGGCAGGTGCGCCCGCGAGGTGGGGAACACGCCTCTGCTGACGGGGGCGGCCCCTTCAGCCCCGGCGACTCCTTGCCGACGGTATTCGGCAGACCGGGGCTTCAGGCGGGGCGGCCCTTGTTCAGGCGTCGTAGATGTGGAAGCCGCGGCCGCTCTTGCGGCCGAGGTGGCCTGCGGCGACCATGCGGCGCAGGAGGGCGGGCGGTGCGTACAGCGGCTCCTTGAACTCCTCGTACATCGACTCGGCCACGGCCTGGGCGGTGTCGAGGCCGATGAGGTCGAGCAGGCGCAACGGCCCCATGGGGTGGGCGCATCCGAGTTCCATGCCCCGGTCGATGTCCTCCGGCTGTGCGGCGCCGGACTCCACCATCCGTACGGCGCTGAGCAGGTAGGGCACGAGGAGGGCGTTGACGACGAAGCCGGAACGGTCGGGTGCCTGGACGGCCTGTTTGCCCAACTGCTCGGCGAAGCCGCGGGTGCGCCGCACGGTGTCCGCGCTGGTGATGAGGGCGGGAATGAGTTCGACCAACTGCTGCACGGGCACGGGGTTGAAGAAGTGCATACCGATGACCTGCGCGGGCCGCTCGGTGACGACGGCGAGATCGACGATGGGGATCGAGGACGTGTTGGTGGCCAGGACCGCCGCGGGGTCTTCGACCGCCTTGTCCAGGGCGCGCAGGACCTCGGTCTTGATGTCGCGGTTCTCGGCGACGGCCTCGACGACGAACTGGCGGTCGGCCATGTCGCCGAGGTCGTGGGTGAAGGACAGCCTGGCGAGGGCCTGGTCCCGCTGCTCCTCACTGAGCTTGGCACGCTGTACGCCTCGGTCGAGGGAGGCGGTGAGTCGGCGGCGGCCTGCCTCGACCGCCTCCGGTGTGGCTTCGGCGACGCGGACGTCGATGCCGCTGCGGGCGGCGACTTCGGCGATGCCGGAGCCCATGAGGCCGCAGCCGACGACGCCGAGACGGGTAACGGGATCCATCTGAGGTCCTATCTGATGAGTCGCTGCGGTGTGGTTTGCGGGGCTGGGTCGGGGCCGGGTCAGACGTTCCGGCGGTATTGGCCGCCCACCTCGAAGAACGCCTCGGTGATCTGCTGAAGTGAGCAGACCCGGGTGGCGTCCATGAGCACGGCGAAGACGTTGCGGTCGTTCACGGCCGCGTCCTTGAGGGCGGCCAGGGCAGCGTGCGTCCGGTCGCCGTGCGCTGCTTGGTAGTCCCGCACGCGCTCCAGCTGGGACTGCTTCTCCGCCTCGGTGGCTCGGGCGAGTTCCAGCTCCGGGGGCCGGCTGTCGCCGCCGGGGCGGCGGAAGGTGTTGACGCCGATGATGGGCAGTGTGCCGTCGTGCTTGCGCTGCTCGTACAGCATCGACTCGTCCTGGATACGGCCCCGCTGGTAGCCGGTCTCCATGGCGCCGAGCACGCCGCCGCGCTCGTTGATGCGCTCGAACTCCTGGAGTACGGCCTCCTCCACCAGGTCGGTGAGTTCGTCGATGATGAACGATCCCTGGAGGGGGTTCTCGTTCATGGCCAGGCCCCACTCGCGGTTGATGACGAGCTGGATGGCCAGTGCCCGCCGTACCGACTCCTCGGACGGGGTGGTCACGGCCTCGTCGTAGGCGTTGGTGTGCAGCGAGTTTGCGTTGTCGTAGATGGCTGTGAGGGCCTGCAGGGTGGTGCGGATGTCGTTGAAGTCCATCTCCTGGGCGTGCAGGGAGCGTCCGGAGGTCTGGACGTGGTACTTCAGCTTCTGACTGCGTTCGCCGGCGCCGTACTTCTCCTTCATCGCGACCGCCCAGATGCGGCGGGCGACCCGGCCGAGGACGGAGTACTCGGGGTCCATGCCGTTGGAGAAGAAGAACGACAGGTTCGGTGCGAAATCGTCGATGCGCATGCCCCGGGCGAGGTAGGCCTCGACGTAGGTGAAGCCGTTGGCGAGGGTGAAGGCGAGCTGGCTGATGGGGTTGGCGCCGGCTTCGGCGATGTGGTACCCGGAGATGGACACCGAGTAGAAGTTGCGGACCTTGTGGGCGATGAACCACTCCTGGATGTCGGCCATCATCCGCAGGGAGAACTCGGTGGAGAACAGGCAGGTGTTCTGGCCCTGGTCCTCCTTGAGGATGTCGGCCTGCACGGTGCCGCGCACGCTCGCGAGTGCGTGGGCCCGCAGCCCGTCCGCCTCCTCGGGCGACGGGTCTCGGCCCTCGGCGGCGCGGAACCCTTCCATCCGCTGGTCGATGGCGGTGTTGAGGAAGAACGCCAGGACGGTCGGCGCGGGTCCGTTGATGGTCATGGAGACCGAGGTCGTGGGCGCGATCAGGTCGAAGCCGTCGTAGAGGGCCTTCATGTCCGCCAGCGTGGCCACCGACACTCCGGACGTGCCGACCTTGCCGTAGATGTCGGGGCGTTCGTCCGGGTCACGGCCGTAGAGGGTGACCGAGTCGAAGGCGGTGGACAGGCGGGTGGCCGGCTGTCCCTCGGAGAGCAGCTTGAAGCGCCGGTTGGTACGGAACGGATCTCCCTCGCCGGCGAACATCCGCGCCGGGTCCTCGCCGTCGCGCTTGAAGGGGAACACCCCGGCGGTGAAGGGGAAGTAGCCGGGCAGGTTCTCCCCGCGCCAGAACCGCACCAGCTCCCCGTGGTCGGTGAAGCGGGGCAGGGCGACGCGCGGGACCTTGTTGCCGGACAGGGACTCGCGGGTCAGCCCGGTGCGGATCTCCTTGTCCCGGACCTTCACCACCTGCTCGTCTCCGGAGTAGGAGGCGACGACGGCGGGCCAGTTCCCGATCTGCTCCGTGACCTGGTGCGGGAGCTGCTTGCGGGCGTCATCGAGGAGCGAGCGTACGTTCGCCGCGTCGGAGCCGGCCTCGACGAGCTCGTTGCCGACCGCCTCCAGGCGCTGCACCCGCCTGGCCGCCCCGGCCAGTCGCGCGGTCTCGGCGTGGTACGCGCGGATCGTGTCGGTGATCTCGGCGAGGTAGCGCACGCGGTCCGCGGGCACCACCTGCCGGATGCCGGAGGAGTGACGCACGTCGACCGACGCCAGCGCGCCCTCCGACAGCGGTAGCCCCTTCTCGGCCAGGATCGTCCTCAGGTGCTGGTAGAGCGCGGTGACCCCGTCGTCGTTGAAGGTCGCCGCCGAGGTGCCGTACACCGGCATGTCCTCGGGCCGCATGCCGAACGACTCACGGTTACGGACCAGTTGGCGGCCCACGTCGCGCTGGGCGTCCTTCGCGCCGCGCCGCTCGAACTTGTTGATCGCCACGACGTCGGCGAAGTCGAGCATGTCGATCTTCTCCAGCTGCGAGGCGGCACCGAACTCCGGTGTCATCACATACAGCGAGGTGTCGACGAACGGCACGATCGCCGCGTCTCCCTGGCCGATCCCCGGGGTCTCCACGATCACCAGGTCGAACCCGGCGGCCTTGACCACGTCGATCACGTCGGAGAGGTGCTCGGGCAGCTCGCGACTGCCACGCGTGGCCAGGCTGCGGAAGAAGATCCGGTTCCCGTCCAGGGAGTTCATGCGGATCCGGTCACCGAGCAGTGCGCCGCCGCCACGGCGGCGGGTCGGGTCGACCGCGATCACCGCGATCCGCAGCTTGTCCTGCTGATCGACGCGGAAGCGGCGCACCAACTCGTCGGTCAGTGACGACTTGCCCGAGCCGCCGGTGCCGGTGATGCCGAGGACGGGCGTGACCCGTGCCGCGGCGGCGGCACGCAGCCGCTCCAGGAACTCCGCCGGCAGCTTGCCCAGTTCGGCGCCGGTGATGGCGCGGGCGACGGCGAACCGGTCGCCCGCGAGCACGGCGGCGGAGTCGGCCGGCTTGCCGTCCCAGAGGTCGAAGTCGCAGTCCTCGACGACCGAGTTGACCATCCCGGCCAGGCCCATCCGCTGTCCGTCCTCGGGGGAGAAGATGGTCACCCCGCTGTCGCGCAGCCGGGCGATCTCCTCGGGCACGATGACGCCGCCGCCACCGCCCACCACACGCACATGGTCCGCTCCCTGTGCGCGCAGCGACTCGACCAGGTACTCGAAGTACTCCACATGCCCGCCCTGGTACGACGAGACGGCGACACCGTGGGCGTCCTCCTCCAGAGCCGCGTCCACGACCTCACGTACCGACCGGTTGTGTCCGAGGTGGATCACCTCGGCGCCCTGGGACTGGAGGATCCGCCGCATGATGTTGATCGACGCGTCATGCCCGTCGAACAGGGCCGAGGCCGTGACCAGGCGGACAGGGTGCACGGGTCGGTGCAGATCGCTCATGAGGGCCTTCCCGGACAGGGCGGAGTACTGCTGACGAACAAATACTAGGACGTCCTAGTAAATTGCTGGGGGTGATCGCCGTCACAGATCGAGCATCAGGCGGGGCCCGCACGAGCGGGAGACGCAGATGAGCATGGTGTCGCCGGCGGCCCGTTCGTCCTCGGTCAGCAGCGAGTCGCGGTGGTCGGGTCTGCCGTCGAGTACGTCGGTCTCGCAGGTGCCGCAGGTGCCTTCCCGGCAGGAGAAGTCCACCGCGACGCCGGCCTCCTCCACGGTTTCGAGCACCGAACGGTCCGGCGGCACGGTGAGGGTGAGCCCGGAACGGGCGAGCTCCAGCACGAAGGATTCGGCCGGGCCGGTGTCGGCCGTCCGCACCGGGGCGAACCGTTCGACGCCCAGCGTGCCGGGCGGCCAGCCCGCGCACTGCTCCTGCACCGCCCGCAGCAGGGGTTCGGGACCGCAGGCGTGCACCAGGGTGCCCTCCTTGGGCGCGCCGAGGTGGGCGGCGAGCTCCAGCAGGCCGAACTCGTCCTGGGGACGGACGAGTACCCGGTCCCCGTGCGGGGCGAGACGTTCCAGGAACGCCATGGAGGTACGGGTGCGGCCGCCGTACAGCAGCCGCCAGTCGGCCCCCGCGGCCTCGGCGGCCTCCACCATGGGAAGGATGGGCGTGATACCGACACCGCCGGCGATGAACAGATGGCGTGCGGCGGGCCGCAGCGGGAAGTTGTTCCGCGGCCCGCGGACCGGCACGGCGGCGCCTTCACGCAGGCGGTCGTGGACGTATGCGGAGCCGCCGCGGCCCTGCGGCTCGCGCAGCACGGCGATCTGCCAGGCCCCGCGTTCGGCCGGGTCTCCGCACAGGGAGTACTGACGGATCAGATCGCCCTCGCCGCCGCGTTCGCGGTCCAGGAGTACATCGATGTGGGCACCCGGTGTCCAGGCGGGGAGCATCCCGCCGTCGGGGCGGCGCAGGGTGAGAGAGACGACGCCGTCGGCGGCGAGGGTACGGGCCGCCACGACAAGGGTCGTGGTGTCCGGGGGCAGTTGGTCGTTCATGGTGGTTCGGCTCCGGGGTTCAGGACTGCGTCGGCACATGCAGCAACAGCGCGTCGCCCTGGCCGCCGCCCCCGCACAGGGCTGCCGCTCCGCTGCCGCCTCCGCGCCGCCGCAGCTGCGCCGCGAGGGTCAGCACCAGCCGGGCTCCGGTCATGCCGACCGGGTGCCCGAGCGCGATCGCTCCGCCGTTGACGTTCACCTTGTCCAGCGGGATGTCCAGCTCCCGAACGGAAGCCAGGGCCACTCCGGCGAACGCCTCGTTGATCTCGAACAGGTCCAGGTCGGCGGCCTTCAACCGGCCGTCCCGGGACAGGGCGTCGCGGACCGCGCCGGCCGGCTGGACGAGCAGCGAGGGGTCGGGGCCCGCGACCGTGCCGTAGGCGCCGATCTCGGCGAGCGGTGTCAGGCCCTCCCGCCGGGCGCGCTCCGCGCTCATCACGACGACGGCCGCGGCGCCGTCCGAGAGCTGTGAGGAGTTGCCCGCGGTGATGGTGCCGGCGTCGGAGAAGGCCGGCTTCAGGCGGCCCAGGCTCTCGGCGGTGCTTCCCGGCCGTACGCCCTCGTCGGTGTCCACCACCGAGTCGCCCCGGCGTCCGGGCACGGTGACGGGGGTGATCTCCCCGGTCAACTCGCCCGACTCCTGGGCACGGGCGGCCCTTTGATGGGACAGCGCGCTGTACTCGTCCTGTTCCTCCCGGGTCAGGGCGAACGGCTGCTGGTAGCGCTCGGTGGCCGCGCCCATGGAGACGCCGTCGAAGGCACAGACGAGGGCGTCGCGGTCGAGGGCGTCCGCCACCGCGGTCGAGCCGTACTTCCAGCCGGTGCGTGATCCGCGCAGCAGGTGCGGGGCGCCCGACATGGACTCCATGCCACCGGCGACGACCACCTCGTGACGGCCGGAGGCGATCATGAGGTCGGCCAGGGCGATGGCGTGCAGACCGGACGGACAGAGCTTGTTGACGGTGCTCGCGGGGACGGAGAACGGAATGCCCGCGCGGATCGCGGCCTGCCGCGCCGGGTTGGGGCCGGCCCCGGCCTGCACGACATGCCCCATGACGACGGCTTCCACGGCCGCGGGGTCCAGGTGGACGGCGCCCAGTGCGGCGCCGATGGCGTGGGCGCCGAGGTCGACCGCGGAGAGGGTGCTCAGGGCGCCCATCAGTTTGCCGATGGGCGTCCTGGCTCCGGCGACGATGACGGATCCGGGCATGGACGGGGCCTCCTGAGGTGTTGGGACGGGGTCAGACGACCGCGTCGACGGCACGTTCGGCGATCATGTGGGCCGCCTCGTTCACCGAGTGCGGAACGATCCGGCCGCCCGGCATGCGCCGAACCCGGCTGACGGACGTGTAGTCGGGGTGGAACCAAAACATCCTGGGCAGCCCGAGCACCGTCGCCAGGTAGGTGTTGGTGATGCCGCCGTGGCACACGGCCGCGACGCGCCCGCCGGGATGGGCGTCGAGGATGGTGTCCATGGCCCGCACGGCACGCGCGCGAAAGGCGTCCCAGTCCAGATCGGGCACGAAGTCCTCGTAGCGGCCCTCGGCGAGCGCCGCCGCCCGGGGATCGCCCGCGCCGATCTGCTCAGGTGGCGTGTAGGGCTGGGACACGTCCGTGTCCCACTCGCGCAGGTCGTCGAGGACGGTGGCGGTCATGCCGGTGAGCCGTTCCAGAGGCGCCACGGTCTCACGGGCACGCCGGAACGGGCTTACGTACAGGGCGTCGAGGTCCTCGTGCCCCAGCCAGGCGGCGAGGCGCTCGGCCTGAGCGGTGCCCTCCGGCGACAGCCCCGGGTCGAACACACCCGCCAGGGGGAGGCCGTGCCGGATGAGGAGGAGTTCGGTCATGGGTGATCCTTCGTATGCGGGAAGGCAGGGAGAGCGGGAATGGCGGAAGGGGGCGGGTCGGCTCAGCCGGCGATGGTCCGTTCCGAGTTCCAGTAGGGGCGGCGCATCGCGCGCTTGTCGAGCTTGCCCATCGCGTTGCGCAGGAGCTCGGGAACGAACTCGTACGACCTCGGGCACTTGTAGGCGGCGAGGCGCTCGCGGCAGAACCGGTCCAGCTCGTCGGCCGGCGGCTCGTCCCCCGCCACCACGACCAGGGCCCGCAGCGACTCGCCGAAGTCCGGGTCGGGCACGCCGATCACCGCGAGCTCGGCGACCGCCGGGTGCTGCCGCAGGACCGCCTCGCTCTCGGCCGGGTACAGGTTCACACCGCCGGAGACCACGACGTCCGCGGCCCGGTCGGTGATGAAGATGTAGCCGTCCGCGTCGACATAGCCGATGTCGCCGAGCGTGAAGACGCCGGGGGCGACATAGGCGGCCTTGGTCTTGTCCGGGTCCGCGTGGTAGCGGACGCCCTGGTCGTCGGGTGCCCGGAAGGCCAGCAGCCCGGGCTCGCCGGGCGGCAGTCGCTCGCCGTCGTCGCCGGTGACCAGGACCTCGAAGGGGGGCCTGACGCGCCCGACCGAGCCCGGGTGCGCCAACCACTCCTCGCTGCTGATGCGGGCCACGGTTCCCGCTTCGCTGGCGCCGTACGACTCGGTCAGCACCGGACCGAACCAGTCGATCATGGCTCGCTTCACGTCCGGTGGACACGCGGAGCCGGTGTGGGAGACCTGCCGCAGGCTGGAGACGTCGTACCGGGCGCGGACCTCCTCCGGGAGGGCGAGCAGCCGTTGGAAGTGGGTGGGCACCATCACCGTCGAGGTGACCCGCCACTTCCGCACCCGGCTGAGGAACGTCTCCGCGTCGTATCTGCCGAGGACGACCACCGGCTGACCGGCCGTGAGGTGCCGCAGTGAGGTCAGCGGCGCGTTGTGCTGCAGGGGGCCGCACACCAGATGCGGTCCCGGCGGGAATCCGGGCCGGGCGGACATCGCGGTGAGGTAGGCCGAGCTGTCGGCGACCGGGCCGCTCACCCAGCGCACCTCGGTGCCGCGCGCCCGTCCGGTGGTCCCCGAGGTGTAGACGAGCGGAGGCCGGGCGGGCCGGTCCGTCGGGAGTGTGCGGTCGGCGGGCGCGGCGGCCAGCCACAGGTCCCAGTCGAAGGCGTGCCCGATCGCCGGGGTCCCGTGCGTCACGACCGGAAGTCCCAGTTCCCGGGCCGCGTCGAGGGCGGCACCCGCGCCGGCCGGTCCGGCGATGATCCCGGTGACGCCCGCGTCGATGATCTGGTCGACGAGCTCGCCCGACGTGAGGTTCCGTGACGTGGCCACGGTCCCCACCCCGGCGCGCAGGCCTGCCAGATGGGCCACCAGCGTCGGGATCGCGTTGTCGCCGAGGACGGCGACCCGGTCGTCGGGGCCGGGCGCGAACTCCAGCAGCCGTGCCGCCGCCCGCGCCACCTGGTCGGCGAGGCCGGACCAGGACAGCACCGCCAGGTCGTCCGCCAGGGCGGGCTCGTCAGGTGTCTCCTGGGCGCGACGGTCGAGTGGCAGCAGCGACATGGCTCCTCCGGCGGCTCCGCGGTCCTCTCCCGATTCGAGGGGAGAGGGGGTACGCAGACTGTAGCGTTTATCAAGAAAGTACGGAACACTCTGATCCCAAGCGGAGGTGTTTCCGCATGTTTCCGGGGTCCGTGAGACACAGGTCCCCGTCCCTGTTACTGAATCTTTCGTCTGGTAAGTGACCTGAGTGCGTGACTGAGGAGGAGCCATGTCCCAGCCCGATCCGGACGCATGGCGCAGGCAGGTCCGGCAGTGGCTGGCCACCGTGCTGGAACCGGCGCGGGCGCCGGAGTCCGCCGGACAGGCCGCCGATCTCGCCGTGTTCCACAACCTCCCCGAGGACGAGGAACACCTGCTGCTGGAGCGCTGCCGCGCCTACCAGCGGGCCCGCTTCGACGCCGGCTACCAGGCGCTGACCCTCCCCGCGGACAAGGGCGGAGCGGGCCTGACCGCCGCCCACGTGGCCGTCTTCGCCCAGGAGGAGTCCGCCTTCGAGGTACCGCCGTCGACCGAGCTGATCAGCGTCACCGTGCGCCTGGTCGCGATGGCGGTCTCCCTGTTCGGGACGGCCGAGCAACTCCACGACCACGCACGCGCGTTCCTGCGCACCGACCTGCTGGCCTGCCAACTCTTCAGCGAGCCCGGTGCCGGATCCGACCTCGCGGCGGTGCGCACCCGCGCCCGGCAGGAGGACGGCGGCGAGTGGGTGATCGACGGCCAGAAGGTGTGGACCTCGGGAGCCCAGTTCGCCGACTACGGTCTGCTGCTCGCCCGCACCGACCCGGACGTCGTCAAACAGGCCGGCATCACCGCCTTCCTGGTCCCGATGGACGCCATCGGCGTGGAGGTGCGACCCATCCGCCAGATGAGCGGCGGCGCCTCCTTCAACGAGGTCTTCCTCAGCGGCGTACGCGTCCCGGACCGGCTCCGGATCGGGCGACCGGGCCAGGGCTGGGAGGTCGCCACCACCACCCTCGCCTTCGAACGGACCGCCTCCGGCAGCGGCAACCGCCGCAAGGGCGGCACCTTCTCCGACGTTCTCGCGCTCGCCCGCTCCCTCGGCCGCACCTCGGACCCGCTGGTCCGCCAGCGCCTGGCCGACCTGTACGTACGTGCCGCCCTGCGCGCGGCCACCGTGGACCGCGTCGCCAGGACGAGCGCCGCCGGTGGTCGGCCGGGTCCCGAGGCGTCGTTGACCAAGCTCATGGCGTCCGACCTGCTCACCCGCACGGGACAGGTCGCCGCCGAGCTGATGGGAGCGCGGATCAGCGCCGACACCGGGGAACCGGGCACCTTCGCCTGGACGCAGCATCTGCTCGGCGCCCCCGGCTACCGGCTGGCCGGAGGCACCGACCAGATCCAGCGCAACCTGATCGGCGAACGGGTGCTGAAACTGCCGCAGGAACCACGGGCGGACCGGGCGCCGTTCTCGCAGCTTCCCGGCAACTGAGGAATCTTTCCCGGCAACCGAAGGACCTTCCCGGCTACGGAGCGGCCGGGGACCGTTTCGCCCATCACAACAAAGGAGTGACATCGATGGATCTGGGACTGACAGGCGCGAAGGCGCTGGTGACCGGTGCGAGCCGGGGCATCGGCCGGGCGATCGCCGGAACCCTGGCGGCCGAGGGCTGCGCACTGGCCCTGTGCGCCCGGGGCGAAGAAGCACTGGCCAAGGCCGCCGCCGAGCTGCGCGGGGAGGGGGCGACAGTGTTCGCGGAACCGGTCGACGTCACCGACCCGGCCGCACTCGCGGGCTTCGTGGAGCGGGCGGCCGCTGAACTCGGCGGCCTTGACCTGCTGGTGTCCAACGTGTCGGCGGGCAACGTGAAGGGCCCCGAGTCCTGGGAAGCCAGCCTGCGTGGCGACCTGATCCCGTTCGCGGGACTCGTCGAGGCGGCCCTTGCGCACCTGGAGGCCTCCGACCGGGCCGCCGTCGTGGCCATCGGTACCACCAACGCCTCCGACACCGCGCGCCCGGCCGGAGCGAACTCGTACTCCGCGCTCAAGGCGGCCGTCGTCCAGCACGCCTCGGCCCTCGCGCACGCCCTTGCGCCGAAGGGCATCCGCGTCAACACCGTCTCGCCCGGTCCGATCGATTTCCCCGGCGGCGCCTGGGAGACCATCCGCACCAGCCGCCCTGAGGTGTACGAGGAGGTGCTCGCCAAGCTGCCGATCGGCCGCTACGGCACCGCGGAGGACGTGGCCGCGGCGGTGGCGTTCCTGCTCGGGCGGACCGGCTCCTTCTGCGTCGGGGTCAACCTCGTGGTGGACGGCGGGCTGCTCACCCGCGTCCAGTACTGAGCCGTGGCGGGCCCGGCCGGCCGCCTGGACGCCGTACTGGTCTGCGGCGGCCGCTGGCACGACTTCGACCACGCGCGGCTGCGGCTGCTGGAGCTGCTCGGTGAGCATCCGCGGGTGCGCACCACGGTGTACCAGGACTACGACTGCGTGGCCGCCCTCGACAAGGCCGACCTGCTGGTCACCTACACCTGCGACGTACGGCCCCGCCCGGCGCAGCGGGCCGCACTGGCACGGTTCGTCGCGCGGGGCGGGCGCTGGCTCGCCCTGCACGGCACCAACGCGGTGATCGAGCCGTCGACGGGTGACGGGCCGCGGGTGTTCACGACCCCGCGGCACCTCGGGGAGCTGGCCCAGGTGCTCGGCAGTCAGTTCCTGGCCCACCCGCCGATCGAGCCGTACGAGGTGCTGGTGACCCGGCCCGGCCATCCGCTGGTCGCCGGGATCGGGCCGTTCACGGTCACCGACGAGCTGTACGTGTGCGAGCTGCACGGGGAGCTGGAGGTGCTGCTGCACGCCGAGTACACGGGGCCGTGCCGCGGTTTCGCCGAGGGCGACACGGTGGCCCTCGACAACGCCCCCCGACCCGTGCTGTATCTCAAGCGGCACGGCCTCGGCGAGGTCTGCTACTTCACCCTCGGCCACTGCCGGGGCCGCTACGACATGCAGGACCTCGGCGTGGACGACACCGGGCGCGTGGACGTGGGGCCGTGGGAGACACCGGAGTTCCTGACGGTGCTCCGGCGCTGTGTGGAGCGGGCGGTCGGTGTGCGGGGGCCGGCAGGGGAGCGGGCCGGCGCCTGAGCGAGGCTCGGGCGCCGGCCCTGCAGAAAACGCGGCTCAGGCGTGCGGCAGTACCACCGCGCGGCCGTTGATC